>JBARRZ010000332.1:0-3472 GCA_049644465.1 Limnothrix sp. | reverse complement strand
TGGACTGCGATTTTGTTGCTGATAAAGACTGTAATAACGACCTTGTAATGCCATTAGCTCATGATGAGTGCCCTGCTCAGCAAGAGCGCCTTCATGCATCATGATGATCGTATCTGCATCCTTGATCGTGTCAAGGCGGTGAGTAATAAAGAAAACAGTCGTCTTGTGGAATGCTTCTTTGAGGTTGTTACAAACTTGGCGTTCCGTTAAATAATCAAGAGCACTAGTTGCTTCGTCTAAGACTAAAATCTGCGGGCGTTGTAATACAGATCGGGCGATCGCAATCCGCTGTTTCTGACCACCAGAAAGCGAAGATCCCCGCTCCCCGACTTGGGTGTTATAACCATTCGGCAAATCTTGCATAATAAAATCGTGAGCCGCCGCTACTTTTGCCGCGTATTCAATTTCTTCCGGTTCTGCCTCTGGATTCGTGAGCGCAATATTGTCCTGAATCGAACCTTCAAACAACAGCGTTTCTTGCGGTACAACCCCCACCTGACGGCGTAGTGAATACAGCTCAACCTTATTTACGTCGTAGCCATCGACAAGAATTCTGCCCGCTTCCGGTTCGTATAAACGTGAGAGCAGTTTTGTCAGCGTACTCTTACCCGCACCACTCTGCCCGACGATCGCCACAAAAGTTCCAGCCGGAAAAACAAGATTCACATTATTTAGATTTAACGCGCCATGCTTTTTAAAACGGAAACTAATATTTTCGTAGATGACTTCCCCTTTGATCAGCGGCATCGGAATATTATCGCGGTCGTCTTCACCCTCTTGGGGATGATCCACAATATCGGCCAAACGCTCTAGAGAAATGGCTGTGTCTTGAAAATTTTGCCAAAGCTGAGTCAATCGCAAAATCGGCGAGGTCACATAACCAGCGATAATTCGGAATGCGATGAGTTGCCCTAAAGTCAAGACTTCTGGCCCTTTTAAAACTAAAGACGTGCCGACCCACAGCACCAATAATCCCGATAATTTATTGAGAAAATTACTGATCGAACTAGAGGCGGTGGACGTTACAACGGTATTAAAACCAGCCGACACATAACCGGCATATTTCTCTTGCCATTTCCAGCGCGATCGCAGTTCAATATTTTGGGCTTTAACAGTTTGGACTCCCGTCATTACCTCGACTAAATAGGATTGGCTCTGGGCATTTTTCTCTGCTTTGATGCGTAACTGTTTGCGGATAATCGGTGAAAAAATCAGTGTCGTCACCACAAACACCGGAATGACAGACAGGGCAACCAGCGTCAGCAAAGGGCTATACCAAATCATGACGAAGATATAGACCAACGAAAAGACGGCATCGAGCACAACGGTGAGGGCTGTACCGGTCAAAAAGGAGCGAATTTTTTCCAACTCGCCAACTCTTGTGGAAATTTCACCGACGGGTCGTTTTTCGAAATATGGCAGCGGTAAACGGAATAGGTGATCGATAATCTCGGAGCCGAGAGTCATGTCGATCCGGTTGGTGGTATCGACAAATAAATTTGTACGGACAAAGCCTAAAATACCTTCGGCGATCGCAAAAATAAGAAGTAATATCCCATAAACCTGCAAAGTATCGGGACTCTGCTGAACGATAACTTTATCGATGATTTGCTGAATGACGAGGGGGTTTGCTAGCGCGAAAAGTTGTACAAGAAATGAAGCGATTAGTACTTCGATCAGTACCCATTTATATTTTTTGATCGAAGGAATAAACCAATTCAATCCGAAGCGTTCTTCGGGGGTGTATTTCGCTTTTTTAATTAGCAGCACTTCGACTTGACCTGTTTCGTCTCCCCAACCTTCGATAAAGTCGGCGGGACTGCGTTTCACAAGACCAATTTCTGGAACTGCGATGGTGATTTCTTTGTCGCTAACTTCGTAAAGAATGACGAGGTTGTCGCGCCATTTGACCATCACTGGCACAGTCAAGCGGGTGACGGTTCTGATGGGAATTTTGATCAGTTGGGCGTTGAGTCCCATTAATTCGGCGATCGCCCCACCGATGGGTAGAGATAGCGTCCCGTAACGTTGGAGCTGTTCAGCCACGACGCGGCGGATCACATCGCCTTTAAATCGCATCCCGAAATACTTCGCCAACATCTGAAAGCAGGCGATCGCCGTACCTGCAGTCCCCTGCGCTTTGACAAATGGATATCGTTTCGATTGCCCAGAGTCTGCTGTTTTTTCAGGGACTAAACCAACAATTTCTACGGGGGCGTAGGGAATGTCCTCTTCTGGTGGTTCTGCTGGGGCGATCGCCAGCGATTCATCAAAAGGATCTGGCAAAGTCGTTAAAACTTCAGCGGGTTCTGGTGGCTCCGATTCGACAGGAACATCTTCGAGCAAATGCGTCCATGAAGCCTCAGAAAAACCAATCAAGCGCGCAGGTTGAATCCCCTTCACTTCAAGAGTATCGAGCGCTTCTAAATCAAGGTAACTACGGGGTGGACAAGCGACCAAACTACCGCCGCCACTGACAAACCACAACTTATTAGAATTGTTCAAAGAAGCTTTTTCGGGGCTATCAGCGGCATAGTGACCAGGCGACAAATGACAGACTTCTGCCTGCTCTTGAGCTGAGTGGACAATATTTTTTAGGTTGCCATTAACCTTCGCTTTTTGAGAGAAATAGTAGCCCAGCAAATCAAATGTTTCAGTAATCGAGCAGCGATCCCAAAATTCTGATTGTAATTCGGGCGATTCGTGGACAATCTCTAGAAATTCTTGGCTTGTTAAATTTAAACAAATGGCTTCAGTAGAGGCGATCGCCGTTTCACAAGCCACACTCCGCACAGCATTCACCCAACCCAAAACCCCACCTTCACACAATAGCCGGAGCGTCATCGGTGCCTGAGTTCGGGGATCATAACCGAGCACCCGCACTTGCCCCTGATAAATAATGGAAATTTGATGAAGTAATTTTCCTCGCTGCAAAATCGGCTGCCCCATACGATACCGAAATGCGGTGACCTTACCGCTCAGCTGATCTAGAGCGGCTGGCGAAAGACAATTAAAGGGAGCAGTTTTGCTAAGAAATTCTTGATAACTGAGTTTCATTTAAAGGAAAAATATAGTTTTTTTAAAGTTTTATTTAAAAATAAAGAAATTAAAAAGATTAGTTAGTAGTGTGGTTGAATTGTGTTTTTAAAATGCTTCTTCTGTGAATTGAATTGAAGCGGTTTCTTGAGCTTGTTCTCGCAGCCATTTCTCAAATTGTTCATCAACTAATCGCTGCTTCATTGCTTCATCCAATTTAGCGGGAATTGACTTCTCTAAACGTAATAATACAAACCATTCACCTAACTTAATCGGTGGTTTGACATCGCCGGGGCGAGCGGTTGCTAGTACTTGAGTAATGCCGGGGTGGGGGACGCTGCGTTCTACTGGGCCGACGAGTCCGCCAGTCTGTGCTTCTGCGCCTTGGGAATATTGACGGGCGAGCTGGGCAAATTCTTCTTCGCCATCCAGCAGT
>JBARRZ010000331.1:0-5497 GCA_049644465.1 Limnothrix sp. | reverse complement strand
AGGCAGAGCTTATTAATCTCAACAATCACCGATGCTCAAAAATGAAATAGCCCTACCTCCTCGGAGGGGTTAGGGGTGGGTTCTCGATAGGCAAAGGTGCTACGAAATCTCTGGGGGGTGGGAGGTCTGGGCGAAATGCTCTCGCAGTAGATCGTGAAAAAAGCGAAACTCGCCCCCGGTCTGTCGGGTCAAGCGCAACTCGGATGTGTACTTGAGGAAAGCAGCATAGTCGAGGGGAATCGCCCCACTGCGCCACAGCACCACCCGCAACGCCAAATGTTGCATACAGGCTAAACCACCACTAAAAAAAAGCGGAGAATAGATAGCGGTAAACATGCTGGAAGCAATAATTCTCCTGATTTGATCGGGGTCTGATATCACTTCCGGTAATACTGCCGAGAGACTCAGATTTAATCCCCCTGCCAAGAGCAACCCAAAAATTGTGAGGACAAGACTGTTTTTAGCGGAGGCTAATATGCCTTGATTGGGTTTCGTTCGGACGGTGATATCACTTTTCAATCCTTCAATCAGCCCGAAAATCAGCCCGACAATCAGCCCGTAAATCAGCCCGTAAATCAGCCCGAAAATCAGCCCTCCAATCAGCCCGACAATCAGCCCGACAATCAGCCCGTAAATCAGCCCGTAAATCAGTTTTTCAAAAAAAACTTTTCGCGCAACACGCGAAAAAGAAAACTCTAAAATTTCAATTGGTTCAATATTATCTAGCCCTCCAATCAGCCCGACAATCAGCCCTCCAATCAGCCCGTAAATCAGCCCTCCAATCAGCCCGAAAATCAGCCCGTAAATCAGCCGATATGCCCATTTGTGAATCACTGTTTGCAACCAACTCGGCTGCATCTTCTCGATTAGAAAGGTCGCTTGATTTTCAGCTTTCAGTTGCCCTGCTAGGCGTTCTAGGTACTTGCGGGTGTCGCGACGGCTATACAGCAACTTGCCCTGTTCACTCTCATAGCGGGCAAAACGTTCTTCGATATAGGCTTCAAATAGCTCTGACTTTGTTTGCACAGGGCGATTCACCAGCGCCACCGCCATCACCGTCAACATCAGAGGAGTTCGCGCAAGACCTCGTAATTCTGCCGAAGGTTTAATCGTCCGTTCCCAGAGGCTCGGTTGCTTCATCTCCGTCAGATAGTCTTGGATCTGCCCATCGCTCAAGGGTTGTAACTCCACCGCCCCATTCAGTCCCGTGAGTTTGCCCTCCCCCATCTGAAATTCTTTCGTCCGACAACAGACCACCGCCTGCCGATCCGGTTCACTCCCCGGCAAAAATTCATTCAGCTTTGCCACACACTTTGGCAATCGCTCCGCCCCCACCTCATCCAAACCATCCAACAGCGGCAAAATCTGGTGAGTGGCGATCCAATGTTCCCCGACTTTTGGCTCTACGTTAAATTCCTCCTTTAGCTGTGCCACCAGCCACTGATCAATCGATTGGCGATCATCCTTCCAGTTCGACAGCTCAAAAATAATCGGCACAGGAGCCTGAGCATCAGTTTCTGCCACCGCCGCCAGTTCTTTCGTTAACTCCAGCAGCGTGGTTGTTTTGCCTGATCCCGGCGCTCCGAGAATAAATAGCCGCTCCTTTTCCTTCCGAAAAACCTCAATCATGCTTGTATTCGGGGGAAGCTCTACCGCAGGTTGGTTAGGACGCTGCCAAAACTTTTTGGATATCAAAGATTCCATACGCACGATAAAAGTCGGTTCTGGCGGGGGAATGACTTCCGGCTCAGGACTTGTGCGCTGAAAACGTCCAACCTCTTTGGGGCGACCTTCATGGCTCAGGGCGATCAGTTGGTCATTGTTCAACACATCCGTGAGGCGTTTTTCTAATTTAATGTTGAAAGCTCTGAGTAACTTTGCCCGTTCCGCTTGCGTATCCAGATCAGTCGCTACCGGAGCATCACTGAGATCCTTTAACTGCGTTTTAATTTGCAGCAGATTTTTCAGAAATGATGAGAGTTGTTCAGACTGCTTGACTAAATACGTCAGAATAACCGCCAGCACAATAAAAACGGCGATCGCCCACTTAACCCACAGTGCTTCCTGCACAGCGATTAGGATTTCCATAATCTTTTCAGACAGGGGGATTTGCAGCAGGAAAATAAGGGATTCGGCAGCTTGCATTAATTCCAATCGCTCTGGTGGCAAATTTCTTGCCATTGTACTGGTTGCCATTGGGCGTGTCACTGATGGTAGGTTGCGCCACTGATCGAATTCTTTTCGGCGATCGCCACCTTCCCCAAGAAAGGACTAATTCTTCAGAACCTATTCGAGATATTTGCCTCGATATTTCAACGCACCTATTCCAGATCAAGTTCCCGACAGAGCAACGCTAGAGATTTCTCACTAATGTAGTTTTTGCAAGGCAGCACTGTGGGTTTACGAATGATGTCATCGCGGGCAATTTGGATCGCCTGTTCCACGAGGGGCGTACTCGCAGGATCACAAATAATCGTTTGGCTAGACCGCACCAACGCACTCAGACGGCGGCGATCGCCCACCTGAGACGTAAACACAAAAATCTCATCACCGCGCAGACTGTAAATAATGATTTCTGCCACCCGCACAATGCCCGGACTGAGACTGACAATCCCAAGATTGTGCCCAGCTTCCAGCTTCTTAATAAGTTGCAATTCCTTGGCGTAATCATACAAATCCACCGGAATGACCCGAATGCCTCTAGGTTGGGCGATCGCCTCCGCCTGCTGCACAAAATAATGCGTTGTCAAAACCGTACCAGCATGAGTTTGAGCGAGCACCCCCTCCAGATCTTCAAGCGGTACAAGCTGAACCGGCAGCGCCATTTCCTGCTCCAATTCCTGCGCCATCAATTCCCCAGCGCCAATATCCTGAAGCGGCACAGTCACCACCACCTGCGCACCGCACCGCATCCGCCAGTCGATTTCCGCTAAAAATAATTCCCGCGCTTGGGAGAGCGTACAACCTTGATCTAATAATTTGTCAATCGTGCTGCCAATCTGCTCCGAAGCCTGAGGATATTTGGCCAGTAACGGTGATTTTCCCGTGTCGATATCCAGCCCACGATTTTCCTTGATATAAATGCCCGAACCCGCGATTGATTCCACCAAACCCATATCTTCGAGCTGATGGTACACCTTACTAATCGTGTTGCGATGCAGCCCAGTGATCATTTCCAGCTGCCGCAAACTCGGTAATTTCTGACCCGCCGGAAACTGACGCGAGGCGATCGCAAACTGAATCTGATCAAAAAGTTGCTGCGAAGCCGAAAGATCACTATTGCTCTGGATATTAAACTGCAACATCGTTAGCCGCTAACCCTGAATGTTTTGCCACAAAAGTATTATGTCCCAAAGCCAAAGAACGCTGCGATTATCAGTCGCGAAACGCAACAAAAATGAAAATTATCACTGGATTTTTTGGCGATCGCCCCTCTTCCCCCCCACCAAATAGCCAGACCCAATACCACCGCCCGATCAGATGAACCGACAACTTTTGGGATAATATGAGGCTTGATTTTCCATATCAACTCCGAGAAGTTTTCACTATGGCCCCTAGAGATATGCCCCGCCGCACAAAAATCGTTGCAACCATAGGCCCAGCAACAAGTAAGCCCGATGTCTTGCGCGAAATTATCGAAGCAGGAGCAACAACCCTACGGCTCAACTTCTCCCACGGAACCCACGACGACCACCTCAGCAATATTCGCCTCATTCGCCAAACCGCCTTCGAACTAAACCAACCCGTCGGCATCCTCCAAGACCTCCAAGGCCCCAAAATTCGCCTCGGCAAATACGAAGACGGCCCCGTTGAATTAAAGAAAAACGATACCTACATTCTCACTAGCCGCGACGTTCCCTGCACCAAAGAAATCGCCTGCATCAGTTACCAAAAACTCGCCGAAGAAGTCCCAGAAGGCGCAAGCATCCTAATCGACGACGGCAAAGTCGAGATGAAAGTCGAAAAAATTGACCTAGAAGCCCAAAATCTCCACTGTCGCGTCGTTGTCGGCGGCAAACTTTCCAACAACAAAGGCGTGAACTTTCCCGGCGTTTACCTTTCCGTTAAAGCCCTCACCGAAAAAGACCACGAAGACCTACTTTTTGGTCTAGATCAAGGTGTTGACTGGGTTGCCCTCAGTTTCGTTCGCAACCCCCAAGACGTCCTCGAAATCAAAGACATCATCGCCAACGCTGGTAAAAACGTACCAGTCATCGTCAAAATAGAAAAACACGAGGCGATCGAGCAAATGGACGCGATCCTCTCCCTCTCCGACGGCGTTATGGTTGCCAGAGGCGATCTCGGCGTCGAATTACCCGCCGAAGATGTACCCATTCTGCAAAAAAGACTGATCGCCACCGCAAACCGCCTTGGCATTCCCGTCATCACCGCCACCCAAATGCTCGACAGCATGGCGGCCAATCCTCGCCCCACCCGTGCCGAAGTTTCTGATGTGGCGAACGCGATTCTGGATGGTACAGATGCAGTGATGTTGTCCAACGAAACAGCAGTTGGCGATTATCCAGTCGAGGCTGTTGCAACGATGGCGACGATTGCGCGACGCATTGAACAAGAACCCGACAGCATTAGAAGACAAAGCTCCGACAAAAAATCAATTCCTAACGCGATCTCTTCCGCTGTTAGCCAAATTGCGAATCAGCTCGACGCGACAGCAATTATGACCCTCACCAAATCGGGTGCGACGGCGCGTAATGTCTCAAAGTTTCGTCCATCCACGCCCATTTTGGCAGTGACTCCCCATGTTGATGTGGCTCGACGCTTGCAGTTGGTTTGGGGCGCAAGACCGCTGTTAGTGATGGATTCTCCCTCGACAACTCAAACTTTTAAGGCTGCAATTAATGTTGCTCAAGAGAATAAGTTACTAAAAGAAGGTGACCTAGTAGTGATGACGGCGGGTACGTTGCAGGGCATTTCTGGTTCAACGGATCTACTAAAAGTGGAAATGGTGCAGGCGATGCTCGGTGAAGGAACTGGCGTTGGTCAAGGGGCTGCAAGTGGACGGGCAAGGGTGGTGACTCACGTTGAGAATGTGAACGATTTTGGCGCGGGTGAAATTTTGGTGGTGTCTACGACGGATGCGAGTTATGTGGACATGATTCGTAAGGCTAGCGGTATTGTGATCGAAGAGCCGAGTCAAACTTGTCATGCGGCAACGATTGGGATGCGGCTCGGTATTCCTGTCATTGTTGGTTTTACGGATGCAACGAAATTAATTCGTGAAGGCTCGATCATTTCGATTGATGCTCGTCGGGGTACTGTTTATTCTGGGATTAATGTCACGCTCGGTGATGCTGTTGCTGGATCGCAAGGTTCTTTGTCTTAGGCCAAACTTCAATTCTGTCTAGAAAATTGTGGGAATAGGGCGATCGGGTTGAGGATCTAGAGAAAACCTTTAGAGAAAGGGGGACTCGGAGACAAGGAGACAGGGTGAAAGGTGAAACAGAGATTTATTTTGAGTCGAAACTTTTGCTGTAAT
>JBARRZ010000330.1:0-1953 GCA_049644465.1 Limnothrix sp. | reverse complement strand
CTTCGAGATCGGTTGGCGCGTCTTCAAATTAAAGCGGAACCCATGAGGCAAAATATGTAACTTGACTCCACACACGGCGATCGCATCATCCCCAGACAGCTTATCCAAATTGTCATAAATAGCCTCCGAATCATCAACAATAGTTACCGCACCGCGACCCACCACCGTCAATTCGTCCCCGTCCACAACCACTGCCGTATCTTCATCAATTCCCAAACCTAAAATGGCAGGTTCTTTTAATAAAGCAGTAACCAAGCGACCGAGCCGACCGCGCTGAGCAAAATGCTGATCGATAACAATGGAAGGCAAAAATCCCATCCCCGTCCCCATCGTTACCGCATCCATGCTTGGGTTCGTTTCAGAATCACCTTCAACAATCATCACATCAGGCATGATCGCCGCACCCGCACTCGTGCCGCCAATGACCATTCCTTCCCGATGACGCTGGCGGAGTAAATCATCTAGATCCGTTCCCTTAATACATTCAATAATGCGAGATTGATCGCCCCCGACAAAAAACGCACCAGTAGACTCTTTAAGGATTTTAAAAACCTCCGAATCATCGCTATCTTCTCTGTAGACGGTATCGAGAACATAAACGTTCTTAGCACCGAGCCGTTCAAAAACTTTGCGATAGTCTTCGCCAGCTTTGCGCGGATCACTCGTCGCGGCTGTCAACACGGCAATCCTCGCTTGATCCCCCCCAGCATAGTGAACAAATTCTCGTAAAACTTTGCAGTCTCCATCGTGATCCTCTGCGCCACCAATGATCACTAATTGTCCTTTTTTTTCTGTGGATTCCATTACCAAATACCCTTTGACATAGATGCGCGATAACCTAGCAAATTCCCCAATCCTTGAGAAAAAGAAAAATTATGAATCTCTTCTTTTTACTCAAAGCTAGGGGCATAGACCCATACTTATCTGACAGGATACAGATAAATAATTTCCCAAAGATTTTCTAAAATAATAGAAAATCAACAAATATTCTTAGTCAACAATTTTTTTAACCTCATCTTTCACATCTTCAATTGTGTGGCGTACCCTTGCTTCCACCTGTTTTTCCTCACCCTCGGCTTCTGCTTTGGTATCACCCGTCAATTCACCGACAGCCGCTTGAACTTTACCTTCAATGTTTTTAATGGTGGCTTCGGCTCTATCTTGTAAACTCATGATTATCTCCTTATTCAATTGTAAAAATCATGGGATCTCAAGCCGAGTTGGCATTGAATTTTTGATATCACCACGATAGCCTGCATTTCATCAATAAAACTCTTACATAAATGATCAATAGAAAGAATTAAGAATTCCACAGGCTTTGTCCTTAGTCATATCTTTGATAACTGGCGATCGCCTATTTCATGCTCAATTCTTCTATAGTTATCTCACCGTAAGGCTTACCGACTGAAAAGATATTTATATTTTGAACTTATCAAAGATAAAAATTCCACAAAAACGCTATTTTCTAAAAGCATTAAGATAATAAAAACAACCCATGACACTCAAATAAACTCTTAATGTTTACTTTATAAAGCCTCTTTAAGTACAATACTCCGGACACTTTTGAGAGAGCGAAATGACTGCCCATCAAGGGTTGTGGATTTTCGGTGGTAATTAAATCAAAGTCACCCCTGCACCTGAGTTGTATTTAATTCGATAGTTTATCGATCTCATACGCGGCAAGGCTTGTGGCTTCGTTAAAAAAACTGTCCGGAGTATTGTTAAGGAGATATCAATATTAATTCTCATTAATTTTCCTCGAAATCGCTGAAACCCTCATTGTCTCGTTGTAAATATTTTTACCCCCCTTTTATGATCGGAATGTGGGATAAGAACAATGCCGTCTTTCAATCACAAGACGGTGGCAAAACATGGAATGAACTGGATTCGTAACCGTGAGTCAAACAATGCGCCGCTCTAACTGCTTGGGGATATCTACAAAAGCTAAGCAGC
>JBARRZ010000329.1:0-2774 GCA_049644465.1 Limnothrix sp. | reverse complement strand
GCCTCTACCAGCTCATCCAGAAATATCTAAAATTTGTACATTTACAAGAACGTCACCTCCGTCAATTGCCCCAACAGGAAATGTTCGGCGAGAGCTTAACGGATTTGGTCGCTGCGACTACAGAGACTGTTTTGGAAGCCTATAACCGGCTCGATGATTTAAAAATTTCTCTGGACGAGAGCATGGCGATCGCCATCGGTAGCCAGGATTGCCAACAACTAATTGAAGAACTCGTTGACAACGCCGCAAAATTTTCTGATGCAGGGACACCGATCCACCTCCAAATCTTTGCCAAAGACGATCAGATGCATGTCGTACTCCAAGACCAAGGTCGGGGCATGAGCACGGCAGAACTCGCAAATATCGGTGCGTATCAGCAATTTAACCGTGAGCAATTTGAGCAACAGGGGGCTGGACTAGGGCTGGCGATCGCCCAACTTATTACCCAGCTTTACCACGGTCATCTCGCTATCCACAGTGAGATCAACGAAGGTACAACCGTCCACGCCAGCTTTCCCCACGATTTTAAAAACCCGACAACTTCCGAGCCGACTGACTAACCATCACTGCCGACTGAGAAAATAGCTGAAACGCCTGCCGAATTTCCTGTTCGCCCTGCCCCGGCGTCAAAATCCACTCATCACGAATCCCCATCTCCCGAAAAACCTGACGAAAATCCGTTGCACCCCCATCATCAATACCCATCGCCGCAACGATATGATTTTCCGCATTCAGCAGATCCCGCACCACAGCCTTAACTGTTTGCGCCGTTGCCCGCTGAGAACTCACATCCGCTCCATCCGTAATAATTAGCGTAATGGTTCGCACTGGCACACCATTTTCACTAAACTCCTGCGCCTTCGCCAGAACGGTTCCCAACAACACTAGCGTTTGGTCATAGAGCGGCGTTCCTTGGCGCGGATTGTAATTTTGTGGCGTCATCCGTACCGCTTGGTCAAGAAAACAATAAGGGTAGAGTACGTGGCCGTTGAGATAACGATTATGGATCAAGATTTGGTCTTTTTGAGGAGAACTATCAAAGGCATCGAGCACGGCATTATGACCACCCCGCACGGCTTGCACATTGTTGCTGTATTGAATCGAGGCAGAATCATCGGGCATCACGGTGACTAAAACCACCTCTGACGCCATCACATCATCCACTTCTACACCTAATCCGGCTTGGATCTGCACGCCCAAATCAAGGACATCAAGGGATTGTAGAGAAGCTTGCGATAACAACCCGTCATCGTGAGCATTGTTGAATAGGGACTGAATATCTTGGGGATTACTCATATCGCTCCTGCGTGTTTTGAATACACCTATAGTTATAGCGTAAAAAATACACTTTAATGCAAGGCTAAGTATTTTGTGGGAGTTAAGTCAAGAAAAATTAACCACAACTCTCTCAAAAAGTCGCAGAGAAGGGGAATCCATCAAGTAAAATTGAGCAGCAAAAGTTACGTCAATATTGAAGGTCAGTATGCCTATGTCTCTTGTAAAAGCCAAACCCGCTCTTCTCGTCTTAGCTGATGGCACAGTCTATAAAGGACGGTCGTTTGGAGCGACAGGCACAACCTTTGGGGAAGTGGTTTTTAATACAGGTATGACGGGCTACCAAGAGGTGCTGACGGATCCGAGCTATCGGGGTCAGGTTGTCACATTTACGTATCCAGAGCTGGGTAATACAGGAGTCACCCCGGAAGATGACGAGTCTGGTGGCCCGCAGGTAAAAGGGGCGATCGCCCGGAATATTGCACCCCGTCCGAGTAACTGGCGCTCAACGCAATCATTACCAGACTATTTAAAACAGCATAATGTCGTCGGCATTTATGGCATTGATACTAGAGATTTGACGCGTCGTTTACGAGTATCAGGCTCCATGAATGGCGTGATCTCGACTGAAACGCTGAATGCAGATGAATTGCTACGACAGTTGCAGGAAACGCCCAGCATGGAAGGGCAAAACCTTGTACAGGAAGTGAGTACTAGCGAGATTTATGAGTGGACGGAAACCACTGCTGAAGCTTGGGAATTTAGCGATAGCGCCAGCACCGCCGAAGAGCTGACCGTTGTGGCGATCGACTTTGGTGTCAAACGCAATATTTTGCGTCGTCTAGCAAGCTATGGTTGCCGTGTCGTTGTCGTGCCCGTGGACACACCGATGGAAAAAATCTTGTCTTACAATCCTGACGGTATTTTCTTGTCCAATGGCCCCGGCGATCCGGCAGCTGTGACAGAAGGTGTCGCCACGGTCAAAGAAATTCTCAAGGCTGAAAAACCCACATTCGGCATTTGTATGGGTCACCAAATTTTGGGATTATCTCTCGGTGCTGAGACTTTTAAGCTTAAATTTGGCCACCGTGGTTTAAACCAACCTGCTGGACTCAAGGAAAAGCAAATTGAGATTACGAGTCAAAATCATGGCTTTGCGATCGCCGAAGAATCCATGGGTGATAATGTCGAAATTACGCACCTCAACTTGAATGACCGTACTGTTGCTGGTTTAGAGCACAAGGAATTGCCTTTCTTCTCTGTGCAATACCACCCCGAAGCTAGCCCCGGCCCCCATGATGCTGACTATATTTTTGATAAGTTTGTGCAGTCTATGAAGGCTCACAAGAAGGGCTAATTCGAATTATTATTCTAAAAAACTAAATTGCCCAAACGCCTCGCTATTCCCCGGAATATTGAGGCGTTTCTTTGATCGGTATTCGTTATCATTTAGGACTGAAGAAACTGCACTAAGGCTTCAAGTTTTGTCCAAGCTGCAC
>JBARRZ010000328.1:0-5535 GCA_049644465.1 Limnothrix sp. | reverse complement strand
CCACCAACAGCGGCTTCCAACAACACATAAACACCGGCTTTATTCGCGGCTGTATAAATTTCTTCGCCAAATTTGGCAATGACAGCTTTGTTGGCAGTGACGATGTGTTTGCCGTTGGCGATCGCCGAGCGACCCGACTTTGAAGCAGACGCCCTCCAGCTTCGAGTGCATCCGACCCTCGTACCAGAAGGTCACCCCCTATCCACTGTCAATGGTGTCTTTAATGCCATTCTGGTTGAAGGAGAACCATTAGGCCAAGTGATGCTGTACGGTCCCGGTGCAGGCGCAGGCGCAACCGCTAGCGCCGTCGTTTCAGATATCGTCCATATCGTTGGCCTATTGCATTCAGACAAAACAATTCAAGAGACCACCGAACAAACTCTAAACCCATTACTCGGTTGTAGCCACGCTCATTACAGCACAACACTACCCATAGATACCCTCAAAACTCGCTTCTACGCCCGCTTTTTGTCCCAAGATTTACCCGGTGTCATTGGCGATTTAGGGACTTGCTTTGGCCAGCACCAAGTGAGTTTAGAGTCGGTAGTACAGATTGGCTTACAAGATGATTGTGCAGAAATTGTTGTCGTTACCCACGATGTCTATGAAGCTAATTTCCGCGAAGCTTTAGCTGAAATTCAAGGTTTAGAAGCAATTAAAGACGTTCCCAGCATTTTGCGCGTTCTTTAAAGCTTTTGCTCACTTTGAAATCCACGTTATCTAATTTTTTATTGCCTAATTCACACTTGTCTTGATGCAAATAGATTTATTCGCCACGAGAATCTGTAAAAGGGAGTAATCCTTCTACAGATTTTTTTGTCTGAAATTACTGAATTATTTCCAGCACAGCAGTTACCATCCTCTAGAATTACCAATTCCTCCAAGGATTGCTGCACCGATAGTCACAAGTACGAAAGCCCAAATTACAAAGCTAGGTACTGCAGACAAGATTCCAGCGCCTTTTAGCAGAATGAAAATAGCTGTCACAATCAGAGCAACGCCAAAGATATAGAGTAGTAGACGTGTCGTGTTACCGGTATTGTTTGGACGTTGTGGCATAGTCTTTTTCTCCGAGAATAGAATTTCGTCTTTATTGTAGGGATCAATGGTAGCGGTGTCCTATGACTATGGACTGGAGTTTGTGAGTAAAGTTGCCGGGTGCTTATTTGGAGATGATGATGCCAGTTTTGCTGAGAAATTTTGCGCAGCTTTGGGAATGGCCGGAGATTGGGGATGTTGTGTTGTTGGAAACGGAACCGACCCATGATTTGTTTGCTCTTGATCAAGTTGTGTTTGTGATTGCGACGTTTTTGGAATGTGCTGCGCTGATAATCATTACGTTTGCTTCAATTCATGCCCTGTGGCAACTTTTGAAACGCTGGTTTAGACGTCGCAAGTTGATCGATCATCGTGAGGTGGTGCGCTTGGAGTACGGGCTATCTTTGGCTTTGTCCTTGGAATTTCTGTTGGCGGCAGACATTGTCAATACAGCGGTTGCGCCGACTTGGGAAGCGCTGGGAAAATTGGGTGTGGTGGCTGCAATTCGGACATTTCTAAATTATTTTCTGGAGCAAGAGGTCGCCAAAATTGAGGAGAAGAGTGAAAGAACTCAGGTACTGATGCGTCAGATTCAAAGTTTTGAGGATGATAATCGTGAGTCTTTTTAAGGGTATTGCTCTGTGGGGGGCGATCGCCCACATCGGTATTTAGATGAGTTTCGTTAACAATTTATTCGCGAATTCAGTAATAACACTGTCGTCTTTTTGCACAACACCCGCTAAATTATTAGACGAGAAAGAAATTGTTGTTTCAAGTCCCGCGTGCCGTTGTGATAGGCACTTGGGGCTTTTTAGTTTTTACACAGAATTTTCTAGAATAACGTTGAAGGCGATCGCCTCTGCCCAGACAAAAGTAGTCAAAACCAATAAAAAAATTCCCCTACTGATGAGGAGAATTTAAAAATGACGATAAAGAAGATAAAAGCTCTCAATTAAGATTTGAGATAACCGAGCTCCGTCAACTTGCTGATCACCTTATCCACACTGTCTTCTAGTTCTTCCACATCAGTCCGACATTCAACCTCAGGGTCTACCGGCGCTTCATAAGGATCATCAATGCCCGTAAAGCCTTTGATCTCGCCCGCTCTCGCCCGCTTGTACAGACCCTTCACATCGCGCTCTTCACATGCCGCTAAGGACGCATTAACGTAAACCTCAACGAAATCGCCGATTTTATCACCCACTTCCTCTCGTATTGCACGATAAGGAGAAATTGCCGAAACCAGCACAATTACGCCATTACGAGTCAGTAGCTGAGAGACAAATCCAATACGACGGATATTTTCATCCCGGTCTTCTTTACTAAAACCCAACCCCTTAGTTAGATTTGTGCGGACAATATCACCATCCAATACTTCAAGCTTGCAACCTGCTTCCTTAAGACGTTTGGCAACAACCTGACTAATCGTGGTTTTTCCTGCGCCACTCAGACCAGTAAACCAAACCGTAACACCACTATGTTCCACGTGAAATTCCCCCCAGAGAACAGATAATAAAAATGGATGACAAAAACATGATCCAGTTTAATCGCCCGTAGGCATTTTGTAAGTTGAGATGCTTGAGCGTTGTAAGCACAGCGAATCATAGCTCAGGCTTTGGAAAAATTGTAAAAAAAACAGACCGAGGGGTTGTTTTCTGACGGAACAGGATTAGGATTGTAAAGACAATCATGATCTGGTCAGTGTTTGGGCAAAATATATACTGTAGATTCTTGTCCACGCCAACTGTCGGCAGTTCACCTCGAACCGAGTTAAAAACAACAGCATTTTCTAGCCCTATTTTTGTGATATGAAAGAATTCCGCGCCAGTTCCGCTACTCCCGCCAATGCGTCATCTTGGTCTGCTGATGAAGATGCTAATCTTCTGATGGATGATGTTTTTTCTGATATTGATACGCTGCTAAGCGGGAAGCAACCGAGCGCGAAGATTGAGAATCCGCCTCAAGAGGATTACAGTGCGCTACAGGTGTTGGCTGTGCCTTTGGTTGATGCTGATCCTCTAGAAGAGGGGGTTGATACGAATACAACGGTCGTTATTAAGCGGGGTTGGGGCTATTACAGTGAAAGGTTTTTATTGATTGGTTCTTCTGCCATGTTGGTGGCGGCTGTGCTCTGGATGGCGATTAATGATCGTTTCAAGACGCCTCAATTTTTGGCTGAGCCTGTGGTCGAGGTTGAGGTTGATACGGAGGCGATCGCCGAACCAGTGTTTGCGAACTATGTGCAGCAGGCTTTGGATAATCTTGATCGTCAACCTGCGCCACAACTTGTGCCAATGGCCGGACAACCGCAAGTTGGCATACCGTTAGCATCGGATCAAAATCCAACGGCAAATGGTCAAGCGCCTCAGGTAATTGAACGTATTTATATTCCGGTCTATCCGCCGGAGGCTGCTGTAAATAATGGTGAGTCGGCTGTTCGCCCACCGATTCAAACTGCACCGCCGATTATTGTGCAGACACCAGCTCCGCAACCAGTAGCGCCTGCTCCTGTGGCTCCTGCTCCTGCGCCCACGTTGATTAGCCCACCGCCGCCAATGGCTTCTGTCCCAACAATCCCGGCTCCACCGGCTGTGGCGAAGACTCTTTATACGTTGTCTGGGGTGCTCGAATCTGGCGATCGCTCGGCAGCTTTATTTAATGTGAATGGTTTGACGCAACGGTATAAGGTTGGGGAAAATATTGGTACGAGCAATTGGAAGCTGCTTTCTCTGCGGGGAAATCAAGTGATGTTAGGTCAGGGCGGTCAGACAAAAACCCTCTATACGGGTGAAAGTTTTAGTGTGGATCAGTAAATTGTTTTTGGGTTTGTAAGCGTTGAATTCACTTCAATAATTTTGTCGGGCAGGGGCGGCTAATGGTCTCTGCCTATTTTTTTGCAAGTAATTTTTCTAAAAAAAAGTTGTGGGGCGATCGCCATTCTGCAGCAAGCTTAGGCGTTCGATTTATAATTGAATTGTAGATAAACATAAAAAGCATTTTGGTCTGAAGAAACTGGTCGCATTCCGTCAGGTTTCTGATCAGGATAGAGGTGGGTTAGGTTGCAATTAGATTTAAAAAAAATTTTTCCGTTTCCTTTAGATGATTTTCAGGAACAGGCGATCGCCGCCCTCAGTGAAGATAAATCGGTAGTCGTTTGTGCTCCTACTGGTTCCGGGAAAACAGTCATCGGTGAATATGCGATCCATCGGGCGATCGCCCAAGGCAAACGCGTATTTTATACCACGCCACTTAAAGCACTTTCTAACCAAAAATTGCGCGACTTTAGCGAAACCTTTGGCAAAAAACAGGTCGGTCTGATTACCGGCGATACGATTATTAATGCCCAAGCCACCATCGTCGTCATGACCACCGAAATCTTTCGGAACATGCTCTACGAAACGCCTATCGGCCAAGTCGGCACATCACTCACCGACGTCACCACCGTAATTCTTGACGAATGCCATTACATCAGCAATCGCGGTCGTGGCACGGTCTGGGAAGAATCAATTATCTACTGCCCTTCTGAGATTCAGATTGTCGCCCTCTCCGCAACCATCGGCAACCCAGAAATTTTTACCGAATGGATCAATAAAACTCGCCTCGCTGCCCACGAAGACCACCCAGAAAGCCCAACCCACCGCTGCGAATTAGTCAATTCCGATCATCGCCCTGTGCCGCTGAGATTTTTCTACAGCAATAAAAAAGGCCTGTTTCCGTTGTTTGACGACAAAGGCGAAAAAATGAACGTCAAATTACGGTCGCGCGATCAATCAGCCCAAAGTAAACGACGCAAGCGGCGGCGGGAAGATTGCCCTAGTTTATTCACAATTGTGCGGCAGCTCAGGCATCAAGACTTATTACCGGCTATCTACATTATTTTTAGTCGTCGGGGCTGTGATCGCTCCGTTACCCAGCTCGATGATGTGACCCTTGTTTCTCCAGAAGAAGCCAGACTTCTTGAAGCAACACTGCTGCATTTTTTCCTCGATAACCAGCCTAAATTACAAGAAAAACTGCTAGAGCAATGCGATGAAGTCCCAGAATTCAAAACATTATTGTTAGACTTTATTGCCAAAAATCCTTTCTCCACCGAAAAGATTATTGACTATCTCGGTCAGGATCCAAGTTTGCGTACGCAGCTGTGGGAATCTCTCGCAACAGCATCTAAATTTGCTCGTCCAGAACAAGTCGAACCTCTATTAAGAGGCATTGCTGCTCACCATGCCGGGATTTTGCCCGCTTGGAAAGAACTCGTTGAAAAACTATTTGAAACTGGCTTAGTGAAGCTTGTTTTCGCCACCTCTACCCTTGCCGCAGGAATTAATATGCCTGCACGCACAACCGTAATTTCTGCCTTATCGAAACGCGGAGACGACGGGCATCGCTTGTTGACGCCATCGGAATTTTTACAAATTGCGGGTCGGGCAGGGCGACGAGGCATGGATACTGTCGGCTATGTGGTGACGGTGGAAGGGCAATTTGAAGGCGCGAAAGAAG
>JBARRZ010000327.1:0-7149 GCA_049644465.1 Limnothrix sp. | reverse complement strand
ATATTCTGAGGTTTGGAAATCTTCGGGGAGTTTTTCGCGGAGTGTTTGTTCGATCACGCGGCGGCCAGCAAAACCAATCGTCGCCCTAGGTTCCGCAATAATAAGATCGCCCAGCATGGCAAAACTGGCGGTCACACCACCGGTTGTCGGGTTGGTGAGTACAGGAATGTAGAGTAATTTTTTGGCGCGATGACGTTCGAGAGCACCAGAAATTTTCGCCATTTGCATCAGGCTAAGCATGCCTTCTTGCATTCGCGCGCCACCGGAAGCGCAGAAAACGACGACAGGAAAACCTTCGGCTGTGCCGTGTTCGATCAGGCGACAAATTTTTTCGCCGACGACAGAACCCATGCTGCCACCCATAAAGCTGAAGTCCATCACAGCAAGGGCGATGGGTAAGCCATCAATTAGACCTGTACCTGTGACGACAGCGTCTTTCATGCCTGTTCTGTCTTGGTAATCTTTGAGGCGATCGCAGTAGGCTTTTTTATCTCGAAATTTGAGCGGATCAGTGGGGGCAATATCTTTACTGATTTCGACCCATGTACCGTCGTCAATCAGTTGACGGATGCGCTCGCGGCTATCGATACGATTATGAAAACCGCATTCTTTGCAGACCATTTGATTGTTGAGCAGGTCTTTGGTGTAGGTCAGAGCATCGCAGGCTGTACATTTTGTCCACAGTCCATCAGCAATCTCGCGCTCTTGGGGCGGCTGGTGTTGGGATTCGTTTTTCTGGCGATTTGCGGCAAACCAATCAAAGAGAGACATAGGTGATTATGGCGAAACAAGTTTTTTAGAGGTCGTCTTCTGGAGAACTCAGGAGCAGGAGTGCTGTCCATTGATCTTGTGATCGTACTTGAAGGGCTGCTTGACTGCCTTGGCCAAAGTAGATGCCGAGTCCGATGTCCAGTACGCGATTGGGAATGCTGTGGGACTCTAGTAATTGTCCCAAAAATTCGGCTTCCCAACGGGCTTTTGTGGTTCTAATTGTAGTCCAAGTCACAGTTTAGAAAAAGTCTGGAATAAGGGGATGGGTGAAAAATGCGTTATTTCGGCGTGAGCTTTTCTGAAGATAACATCAGTATCTATGGGTGTTTTGGGTTCGTTGATGGCCCGCAACATCTTTTATAATAGGCGGGTTTATTTTGTTGGCGGAGCGGGAAAAAATAATGGTATTACCCCATAAGCGGATTGGTGTTGCGGTGATTTGGAACGACGCTGGTGAGATTTTGATCGATCGCCGTCTGGAGCAGGGGGAGATGGCCGGGCTTTGGGAATTTCCGGGCGGCAAAATTGAGGCGGGTGAGACGGTCGAGGCTTGTATTGCACGGGAGATTAAGGAAGAGATTAATTTGGAAATCAGGGTCGGCGATCGCCTAATACTAATTGAGCACGATTACCCAAAGTTCAAAGTTTCGCTCTATGTTCACTGGTGTGAGTATTTGGGGGGTGAACCGGAGGCGATCGAATGCCAAGAAATCCGTTGGGTGAAACCAGAAGCGTTGGGGGAGTTTACCTTTCCTGAAGCGAATCAAGCGATCATTGAAGCGATTCAGCGAGATTAAGATTTCAGCAAAAAGTTGTTAGTTACTGTCTAGGGAACTCCATCAAAATTGTCGCGTCTTAGGGTGTATCTGGTGTGAGAAATAACAGAAGAACGCTTAGGGTCGAAACAAGGTCAGACTCCTAGGCGTTTTTCTTTGGCTAAATTTTAGGCTTCAGTATTGGGGGCGATCGCCTCATAAGCAGCACGGGCTGCCGCTTGGTGAGCCGCTTTTTTTGAACGGCCCTTCCCCTTACCCAGTAGACGTTCGTCGAGCCAAACCTGCGCTAAAAATCGTTCCTCTTCATCTTCAAAATCAGTATTTTCTTGAACGCGGTAGGTCGGCAATTGTTGATGTTCACTCTGCGTCCAAACCTGTAGCGCATCTTTATAATTTTCGCGAGCCGGATCCCGTTTAATCTCAGCCGCTTTGACCAACAAATGCTCATCTAGCCACAGATGCACCAGACTCAAATCCTTCGTTGCCAAAAACAAAGCACCGAGTACGGCCTCAAAGGCATCCGCTAATAACGAAACCTCGCCAGCACCTTGATAATGACCGTGGAATAATAGATATTTTCTCAAGTCGTATAGCTGTGCAAATTCGGCAAGGGTGCGATCGCTGACCAGAATAGAACGAATCGCCGCAAATTCACCGACTGGCTCATCAGGATACTTGGCATACAACACTTCTGAGGCAGCTAAACGTACAACCGCATCACCGATAAATTCCAATTGTTCGTAATTTTGATCAGGCGAAATACTGGGATGAGTTAACGCCAGATCGAGCAAATCCCAGCGCACGCGACTTTGATCGGGTAGACCGAGCCGATCCAGAAGACGCTGTAGGCTTTTTTGCCGCTGAGGGGGAAGAGTTGTCATGGTCTACGACTAAAACTTGAGGGTTGAAGGATCTGCTTTCTTTAACGATAGCAATTTTGGCTGGTTCCCCAATAGTAAAGTCCGAATTAACGTAAGTTTGGGTCAAGGATTTTGAGAAAGGGTGACTCGGAGACAAAGGGACTGGGTGAACGAAGATTGGTGATTGGTTGTTAGCCGAAACTTTTTTATAACGTCTCCCCATCACTTGCTCTCCCCCTCGCCGCGTCATCATCCCAAGGCGACTAGAACAAAAAATCTTGGTAATAACAGTGAATGAATCACAGACTAAAGGCAAGCAAGACTTAACTTTGCAAGGTGATTTTTGGGTCGGTGAGTCGATACAATCGGCAGATGGGTAAAGGTAAGTTGCGGTCGATTTTTGTTTATGGTTGTTGTGCTTTAGTGGCACTTTGGGGCCTATCGGGTCTGGTGTCCCTGTTTTTTGCTGAAAAGTTTTGGTTTGAAGAGTTGCATTATGAGCTTGTTTTTTTAAAGCAGGTTTCGGTGCGATTGGGGTTGTGGGTGTTGGGCTTTGGTGGCTCGCTGGCTTTTTTGTGGATTAACTATCGGGTTGTCGCGCGGCAAGAATGGTTAGAGATGCCGGATCAGTCGGGGGGCGATCGCCTCGAAAATGTCCCCCGCGCGCCGCTGAGATGGTGGCAAAGAATTTTGTCAGAGCCGATCCCTTACCACACCAAAATCCCTGAATCGCCGGTGATTGGGTTTCGCTGGCTGCTGCTGTTGATGCTGGGTTTTAGTTTGTTGATTGTGGTGGTGCTGTTTCACTACGGCTCGGTGGTTTGGGAGACGAGGCAATTGGATCTAAGTTTGCCGCTGATTACGCCTGCGTTGCCGGATCCGTTTGCGTTTAAGTCAGTCCGTAGCATCGTCGCTCAGGTCGAAGAGCAGTCATGGCGTCTTGGGGTGGCGGCTGTGCTGTTTATCAGTATTTTGTGGCAGCGGTGGTGGACGTTGCGGGCGATCGCCGTAGTATTGAGCCTTTGTTTTGGGACAGTACTCGCCAATAACTGGGTGCGAGTTTTGCAAGGCTGGTACGCGACAGGCTTTGGGCAAGTCGATCCGATTTACGGACAAGATGTTGGTTTTTATGTGTTTACGCTGCCCTTGTGGCAAATTTTAGATTTTTGGTTTGAAGGGCTATTTCTCTACAGCCTCGTCAGTGTGACTCTGAGTTATTTGCTCTCCGGTAATAGCTTTTCACAGGGGAAATTTCCGGGTTTTAGTCCCGCTCAGTTGCGCCACCTGAATCTATTAGCGGGTTTACTATTTATCGCCATCGCAGGTCGTCATTGGCTGGTGCGCTACGAATTGTTGTACTCCAAGCTGGGTGTCGTTTACGGGGCGAGCTATACCAACATCAACGTTGAGCAACATACCGAAGGGTTACTAACGTGGCTAGCGTTGGCGATCGCCGGTTGGTGCTTAGTGCAATTTTGGCGTTATCCCTACCGTCGTACCGTTTCCATTCGTCGCCAACAACCCCAAGTCCTCAAAGGGATAATTTTATATATTGGCGTGATGATCGTCGGCTCTATCGCTGCTCTGAGCACCCAACGTCTGCTCGTGCAGCCCAACGAATTGGCCCGTGAACGCCCCTACCTTGAATACAGCATCGACTACACCCGCACCGCTTTTGGTTTGGATGCCATCGAATCTAAAACCTTTAACCCAGAAGGAGATTTAACCGCCGCAGATATTCAAAACAACCCGCTCACTATCGAAAATATTCGCCTGTGGGATAGCAGTCCCGTCCTGCAAACCAACCGTCAATTACAACAAATTCGCTTGTACTATCGCTTTTCCGATGCCGATATTGATCGCTATACCCTGCGGGTCAATGCTGACGAACCAGAAGCGCAACGACAAGTGATTATGGCGCCGCGCGAATTGGACTATGAAGCTGTGCCAGAACAAGCGAAGACTTGGGTCAACGAACATTTGGTTTATACCCACGGTTATGGCTTCACCATGAGTCCGGTCAATAAAGCGGGTGATTCGGGTTTGCCTGTGTATTATGTGCAGGATATTGGTGCAGAGGAAGAGGGAGAAGATGAAGTGAATTTGACAACGCTCACCCCGGAAATCCGTAAAACCATCCCGATCGGCCAGCCCCGCATTTACTATGGCGAGCTAACGAATACTCATGTGATGACTTCGACGAAGGTTGAGGAGTTGGATTATCCGAGTGGCGAGGACAATCGTTATAACACTTACGATGGCACGGGCGGTATTAGTTTTGGCAACCCGTTTAAGCGGTTATTGTTTGCGAGATATTTAAAAGATTGGCGGATTTTGTTGTCTAATGATCTGACGTCAGAAACTCATTTGTTGATGCGCCGCAATATTAATGAACGGGTACGGGCGATCGCCCCATTTTTGCGCTTTGATCGCGATCCTTATCTCGTAACAGCGAATGCCGGAGACATCAATCAACAAGGCGAAGAAAATTATTTGTACTGGGTGATTGACGCCTATACAACCAGCGATCATTACCCTTATTCTGACCCCGGCGAAAACCGGTTTAATTACATCCGTAACTCCGTCAAAGTGGTGATCAACGCCTATAACGGCACGGTGAATTTTTATATCGCCGACCCCAATGATCCGATGATTGCGACTTGGCAAAAGGCATTTCCAGAAATGTTTCGCCCCCTCGTCGATTTGCCTGCTGATCTCAAAAATCATTTACGTTATCCGACCGATCTTTTTAGCGTCCAGTCTGAGAGGCTTTTGAGCTACCACATGCGCGATTCTCAGGTGTTTTACAATCGCGAGGATCAATGGGAAATTCCGAAAGAAACTTATGGTGATGAATCTCAGGCGATCGCCCCCTATTACCTAATCATGCGCTTGCCTACCGCCGAAACCGAAGAGTTTATTTTGCTCCATCCCTACACCCCCATTAGCCGCCCCAACCTGATTGCGTGGCTCGCCGGACGCTCCGATGGTGACCAATACGGCAAATTGTTGCTCTATCAATTTCCTAAACAAAAACTGATTTATGGCCCTGACCAAATTGAGGCGTTAATCAAGCAAGATCCGATTATTTCTCAGCAAATTTCCCTTTGGGATCGGGAAGGTTCGCGAGCAGTACAGGGCAATCTCCTTGTGATACCAATTGAGCAATCGCTGCTTTACGTCGAACCGCTTTACCTTGAGGCAGACGAAAATAGCGTGCCAACCCTAGCGCGGGTAATCGTGGTTTATAACAACCAGATTGTGATGGCGAAGACGTTAGATGGAGCGCTCGACACAATTTTTAGTAGTACGCCAACGCCGGAAGCTGAGACGATCTTCAGAGAATTAGATACGGGAGATTTGCCAACGCCAGCATTAAGTACAGATTCGTAGTTTCTTGATTTATGAGGGGTTCGGGACTTTGAAAATTCCTACATTTTTGGTTACGGGGGGTGCTGGCTTTATTGGCTCAAATTTCATTCTGCAAGCTCGCCACCAGCAGTGGGGCCGGGTAGTCAATCTCGATAAGCTAACCTATGCGGGTAATCTGGATAATCTCGCGGCTTTGACAACAGATCCTGACTATGTTTTCGTGCAGGGGGATATTGGCGATCGCCCCTTCCTTGATCAACTTTTGGAAAAATATCAACCCGATTCTGTCATTCATTTCGCCGCCGAAAGCCATGTGGATCGCTCGATTCTCTCCCCAGAAATTTTTATCCAAACCAACATTTTAGGGACATTCCATCTGCTTGAAGCCAGCCTCAATTATTGGCAAAATTGTTCAGCAGAAAAGCGCAAAGATTTTAAATTTCTCCACATTTCCACCGACGAAGTGTATGGCTCCCTAAAATCTGACGAGCCAGCCTTTACCGAAACGAATCCCCACAAGCCGAATAGTCCCTACGCCGCATCAAAAGCGAGTTCTGACCATTTTGTCCGGGCTTATTTTCAAACCTATGGCTTACCGACGCTCTGCACGAATTGTTCCAATAATTATGGGGCGTACCAATTTCCTGAAAAACTCATTCCCCTAATGATTCTCAACGCGGTGGAGCAAAAACCTTTACCCCTCTACGGCGACGGGCTGAATATCCGTGATTGGCTGTACGTGACGGATCATTGTGAGGCAATTTACCGCGTTTTAGCCGCTGGTCGGGTGGGCGAAACTTATAATATTGGCGGCTTAAACGAGCTAACGAATTTAGAAGTTGTCGAGACGATTTGTGTTTTGCTGAATCAGTTGCGACCCTGCAAAAATTTTGACTACAGTTCTCTAATCACCTTTGTGCGAGATCGGGCGGGGCATGATCGACGATACGCTATTGACTGTACTAAAATCACTCAAGAGCTTGGCTGGCAGCCTCGGGAAGATTTTGGCAGCGGTATGGCAAAAACGGTGCATTGGTATCTCGATAATCCTCAGTGGCTAGCCCGTGTTCGTTCTGGTGACTACAAAACTTGGTTGGTGCAAAATTATGGCGATCGCTACAGTAGCAAGTTTGCATCAAGCTAATTTTAATTGACTCAAAATCTACGCTGTACATGTCCTAGTCACGGGTTGGCTGCAAAGTACTATGATCTTGTTATAGAAAAAACTATGGAACGAGATCCTTCTTAATCCAAAAAAAATTTTAAGTAGTATTTCATACTGTAGTCTTTGTGAGCACTAATGCATTAATAACAGAATTTATGGGCAGTTTAGATCTGTGGAAAAAAGAGATAAAATCAGCACTCAAACG
>JBARRZ010000326.1:0-16127 GCA_049644465.1 Limnothrix sp. | reverse complement strand
TCATTACGCAAATCCGAGGCAATCAAAAGGTGACCGACCAAAATCCCGAAGGTAAGTACGAATCACTCGAAAAATATGGTCGTGACCTCACCGAATTAGCGCGCAACGGTAAGCTTGACCCAGTAATCGGGAGGGATGATGAGATCCGCCGCACTATTCAGATACTTTCCCGTAGAACCAAAAATAATCCGGTGTTAATCGGGGAACCGGGGGTCGGTAAAACGGCGATCGCCGAAGGATTAGCCCAGCGTATTATTAACCGAGACGTGCCCGAATCCCTCAAAGATCGCACCTTAATTGCCCTCGATATGGGCTCACTGATTGCCGGGGCAAAATATCGCGGTGAATTTGAAGAGCGTCTCAAAGCGGTTTTGAAAGAAGTGACCGATTCTGAAGGGCAGGTTGTCCTCTTTATCGATGAAATTCATACGGTTGTCGGTGCTGGCGCAACCCAAGGGGCAATGGATGCAGGCAATTTGCTTAAGCCGATGTTGGCACGGGGCGAACTCCGTTGTATCGGTGCGACAACCCTTGATGAATATCGTAAATACATTGAAAAAGATGCGGCTCTCGAACGACGTTTTCAATCGGTGATGATCAACGAGCCGAACGTCATTGATACCATTTCGATTTTGCGCGGACTAAAGGAACGTTATGAAGTTCACCACGGTGTGAAAATTGCAGACACAGCCCTTGTTGCAGCGGCAATGTTGTCCAACCGTTATATCAGCGATCGCTTTTTACCCGATAAGGCGATCGATTTAGTCGATGAATCAGCCGCCAAACTCAAAATGGAGATCACCTCCAAGCCAGAGGAATTAGACGAAATTGATCGTAAAATTCTTCAGCTCAAAATGGAGAAAATTTCCCTCCAAAAAGAAGTCGATCCCGCTTCCGTCGAGCGATTAGAGAAGCTAGATAAAGAGTTGGCTGATTTACAGGAAAGCCAATCCCACCTCAATGCCCAGTGGCAATCCGAGAAAGCCATTATCGATAAAATCCGTAATCTCAAAGAGACAATCGATAGTACGACCCTCGAAATTGAGCAGGCAGAGCGCAGCTATGACCTCAACAAAGCAGCGGAATTGCGTTACGGCAAGCTGGCAAAGCTTCAACAGGAAGTGAAGGAAATTGAAGCGGATTTAGCTGACCAACAGGGTTCTGGAGATTCTCTCCTCCGGGAAGAAGTGTTGGAGTCGGACATCGCCGAAATTATTTCTAAGTGGACTGGCATCCCCATCAGCAAGCTCATTGAGTCGGAAAAAGAAAAGCTCCTCAATTTAGAAGCTGTTTTACATGATCGGGTGGTGGGTCAAGAGGAAGCTGTGACTGCGGTTTCGGAAGCCATTCAGCGATCGCGCGCCGGATTAGCAGATCCTAATCGTCCCATTGCGAGTTTTATTTTCCTTGGCCCCACGGGTGTCGGTAAAACCGAGCTGGCAAAGGCTTTGGCGCAATATTTGTTTGACACAGAAGAATCCCTCGTGCGCATCGACATGTCGGAGTACATGGAGAAACATGCGGTATCCCGTTTGATGGGAGCGCCTCCGGGATATGTGGGCTATGAAGAAGGTGGGCAATTGACGGAAGCGATTCGTCGTCGTCCTTACTCGGTGATCTTGTTTGACGAGATCGAAAAAGCCCATGCCGATGTATTTAATGTGATGCTGCAAATTCTTGATGATGGTCGTTTGACTGATTCTCAGGGACGAACGGTGGACTTTAAAAATACGGTCATTATTATGACGAGTAATATTGGGTCGCAGTTTATTCTCGATGTGGCGGGGGATGATACGCGCTATGAGGAGATGCGATCGCTGGTCACGGAAGCGATGACAGCAAATTTCCGCCCAGAATTTCTCAACCGTATTGATGAGCTGATCATTTTCCACGGTCTCAGAAAAGATCAATTGCGCTCTATCGTTAAGCTACAAGTTGATTATCTCGCGACACGTCTAGAGGAACAAAAGTTAGGTCTGCATCTCACCGATGCGGCTTATGATTTTGTTGCAGACATTGGCTACGATCCTGTTTATGGTGCAAGACCTCTGAAACGGGCGGTTCAAAAGTATGTCGAAACGGCGATCGCCAAAGGAATTCTAAAAGGTGAATTTCTACCCGGTGAAACTATCAATGTCGATGTCAAAGACGAACGGCTTATTTTCCAGAAATAAATGATTACCGATAATCAATTTGAAAGGCGTTCTGCAGAGCGTCTTTTTTTGTTATCAGAATGTGTCTGCAGGGTGAATACGTTGATTTTTGCTTTTAATTTCGTTCACAATACAAAGTAATTAATCTGTCGCGAAAATTGATATGAGCAGTCAGTGGGAAAATTTCCTCAAAAACTTGGGCACATGGCGTGGCTCGTTTTCCAGCATCAACCTCGATGGAGAGATTTTAGATGAAGTTCCATCAATTTTGAGCCTGACTACAGAAAACGGCGACAGGGACTGCGTTAAATTTCGGCTGCGGCGTTTTGAATCCGGTGGTTACGATAGCGAGCCAACCAGTGATTTTACCCAAGATTTCACGTCCCTCGGCAGGCACACGATCTTTGCGGAAAACGGTTTCTTCTCGAAAGGGGTCATGTGGTTTACGTCGATGATGGATTTTATCGCCGAGTTTGGTTTGATCGATGGCGATCGCCGCCTGCGGATGGTGCAGATTTACGACGACCAATATAAATTCCAAAAACTGGTATTTATCCGAGAATTCCGAGAAGGCACCGACGCCAAAGAACGTCCTGCTTTAACCGTCGATCAACTCGTCGGCACATGGGCAGGGGAAGCCCTCACCTACCGCCCCGATTTTGAGCCGCCCACCATTTCCACCAGTCGTTTATCCGTGCGTGTAGCAGGTGACGAACTGCTTCAATCCCTAGAATTTGGCGATCGCCGCATTACTTCCAGCGCCCAGATTAAAGGCAACACTTTACAGTTCGACGGCGGCAGACAAATCACCCTTTTGCCCGATGGTGGCTCGATTAATGTCCCTGTTGAATTACCGCAAAAGCAAGCATTTTTTGTGGAAGTAGGCTGGCTTGTTTCCGACAATGTACGTCACCGGATCATGCGCAATTTCGATGACACAGGCAAATGGAGCACCTCAGTGTTTATCATCGAAAAACGAATTGCTTAGAATAGAGATTCTTAAATGTGATTTGATAATTTGTTCAAATGGCGATCGCCTCATAACAAGCAGTAATAGAAAAAGAATCTCATTCTCTACAAAATGATTGGAATCATTCCCACACAAATTAGCCTCACGGAACGCTACGTGCCTACTTGAAAAATCACTTTGTAAAAAAGGCTCACCATGGCTAATTCTGTTATTTCTGATTATTGATCGCCGAAAATCAAACAATATTTTCTAATAGCAAATTTCTGTTCTCTAACTCTAATTTCTTTATTCTAGAAATTGTGGAAAAAACTATATCAATAGACATAGCCAGATATTTCGTATTTCAATCTAGATGAACTTGTGCAAATTAATTAAGCAAAGAAGCCTCTTGTAACAATCAATGAGCATTTTTCCGTTACATGCCTTGTCAACAGAGAGTTTAGAGGCTTACTTCATCAGTAATTCATCTGGTAATATTGAATCCTTTTGAGTTAAACTACAAATAGACAAGAGTTTATATAAATTTAAGATTCCGCTAATAAAAGCGACAAGTACTATAGCTTCACATTCTCTTCACAGAAGCTTTACGAAAACAACATGTAATAGATGGAACACAGCCGTGCAAATACGGATTCTATTTTTGTGTACGAAGGTATACTTTAGATATCTTGCTAAATAACCTTTGAGTTTATTTCTAAAAGTGGCTAATCTATTATTAGTTCTGGTAGTCTTAAACATCTCAGAGATCTAACAATTAGCAGCGAGAAAACGATTGTATTCCGGTATCAGTGGCAAAATCGCGACGATTATAGGCATTCGTGAAACCATCTTCTACTTTGGAATGTATAACAAGCTAAGACTCGATGATATTTAAATTTGAATATTTTCTGTCCTGCTTCTATGCCTAAGGAATAATCGCAACTCCCTCACGTCTACCTGAAACTAGACTATCTACCTTATAAAATTCGCTCTAAACTTTGGAGACCTCCATGAAAAACCTAGTTACTCAAGCCGGAGTTGCTGCCGTCGGCTCCGTTTTATTTCTCTCAACTGTAGGCATAGATGACGCCAAAGCAGCAGTTTTTATCAAAGCATCAGAAACTTTTTCCGTTTCTAACGACGTTCGATACCAGAATCTTGGTACAGGATCTTTTGACGTACAGTTTAGATCCTACGATCCTGATTTCGTTAATGGAAACCCAGCGACAGGAAGAATAACAAGTGATGATTCGATCATCTCCGAGCTTGCAGCTTTTGGACCGAATGCTGGTCTTGATGTCACTGATCTAGCGATTGTCGGCTCTTATACTTCTGAAGAAGTTCGAGGATTAACCGAATTAAATCTTCAAGCTTATTACGTTGAATTCGATAAGTTGGACGCTAGAGTTGGTCAGCCTGATCCTGTGACTGGTACGATTTTCACTCAGGAAGATGCTGAGATTATCAAAACGAAGCTCATTACTTCTGCAACTTTGAGCTTTGCGGTTGCTCAATTGGGTGGTGCTCATCCTGACAACCAAAATCCGTTGTTCGAGCTAGGAAATGAAGATCTAACTGGTGACATTGTAATTTCTTATTACATGGGTAACGGAAAAGAGGATTTAGCGGACTACGGTACTGCTCGTCAGGTTTCTTCCAGTGAGACGCCAACTCCAGCAATTCCTGGAACGGAAGCCTTTGGTTTGAATGATGGTTTTATTTCGACACAAGGCTTCAAAAAGGGTCAAAAGGTTTCCATCGGTATTGCAGATGCTGTGGAGCGCGCTTTAACTGAAAAATGGGATATTTTAGGGTTCCGTTTTGAAGCTCTACGATTTTCTTCTGTGAACAACCCTCTTGGTTCTTGTGCTTTTGATTCTACTGGTCAGGCAAGCAGTTTTGATGATTGTGGTGCTATTACCTTTAACAACTTCGAAATTGGTGCAGTACCAACACCTGCTGCTATTCTACCGACTCTCTTCGGTATGGGAATGGCTGCTATTCGTAAAAAGAAAGGCGAAGGTAGCGAAGAAGAAGCTGAAGCTTAGAATTATGATTTAATTTTTGAAGTTTTTGTTTTTCAAGAAAAGTTCCAGCTAGTCTGGGGCTTTTTTTATGAAAAAAGATATTTAGTCATGATGTTCGATTTAGCTTAAACAAGATTTTTAGCTTCTATGACCCATTGCTGTACTAAACCAACGGAGGGCACGAGATCTTTGCGGTGTAGATTAGATACATGGAGTCGGACGATATTTGGATGTAGTTGTGAAAAAGAGGTTTCGGCTAGTTGCTGCACTGAAATAATGCCGCTGTGTAAAATTAAGCCGCAATGAATAATACCGACGCTTTTTAAGCGTGCTAAATCTGCAAGGGCAATCCATTTCGCAACATATTTGGGATGTAGTTTTAATTTTGTGGCTAATTCATGTTCTTGTGGCTGGGTCTGGGTGGCGAGTAAAAGTTGATGGGTTGTTCTAATGCCTTGGGTTTTCAAGAGTTTGGCGTGTTCTTCGCTCAGTCCGGGTAGATCGGCGATCGCCCAATTATAAGAAGCCATAGCGATTGTTATTGAAAGGGAAAGTTATAATACTAGAAAAGCCTGTCGTTACATCAAAGTCTTAAGAAATTTATGTCTGCTGCCGTCGCTGTCGCAAAAGAAAAACTCAAAAATCCCCCTTTGGATTTGCACTATCTCGGCGATAAAGTCCTGAGACAGAAAGCTAAGCGTATTTCCAAAGTGGACGATGCTATCCGGGCTCTGGCAAAAGAAATGCTCCAGACAATGTACAGTTCCCATGGTATTGGTCTTGCTGCGCCGCAGGTTGGGGTGAATAAACGGCTAATTGTTGTTGATACTGATCCTGAAAATCCGGATCATGAAGCAGTTGTGCTGATTAACCCAGAGATCAAAAAGTTTGGGAAAGAGATGTGTGGTTTTGAAGAAGGGTGTCTCAGTATTCCCGGCGTGAATTTTGATGTGATTCGCCCCGACAAAATTGAAGTCAGTTACCGCAGCGTTGATGGCAAACCGCAACGTATCAAAGCTGATGGTTTATTGTCCCGCGTTATTCAACATGAAATTGATCACCTCGATGGTGTGATGTTTGTGGATCGGGTGGAAAATCAACTAGCCCTCAACGAACAGCTAAAAGAGCATGGTTACGCTGCGAAAACTGTGAAGGCGATCGCCTAACATCTACCCTCAAGGTTTTTGCAACCGCGAGGAAGGACGACATTAGATTAAGTGTTGTCCTTTTTTTGTGTCTATCAATGAAGTTTTGTATCTCCATCCAGAAAATTTACGTTTGTTTATCAAAAAAGTTTTGCTGGTGAGAACAAAGGCGATCGCCGCCCCTTTTCGCTGCCCTACAATCTTTTTACAATTCGAATCTGCTCGTCTATCTGCAGAGCTAGAAAGCTGATCCCTTGTTTCCTACACTGGGATTCAGGCGAAGTCGAATAGCCAAAATCCCCGCATCCTTGATAACCCCGCATAAATACTCAATACTCAAAATTTGCGTCTTTTTGTGTATTGTCTCTATTTTTACTAAAAGCATAAATAAAACTTGTTTTAAGTTATTTACTACAGTTTTTAAGCCTTTTTAAGAATTCAGAACTAATTTAATGGTTCTAAACCAGAAATTCTCTTATTTACATTGATTTTCAAAAGTAAACCCCCTTTTAATTTCTCAGCAGATTGCTAATAATGCAGCTATGCAAACACAACAGGTAGGAGCAACGACATTATGACAATGACCCTCGCGGTTTACGGCAAAGGTGGCATCGGCAAATCGACCACAAGCTGCAACATCTCTGTCGCCCTCGCCAAACGCGGCAAGAAAGTTTTGCAAATCGGTTGCGACCCAAAGCATGACAGCACCTTTACGTTGACTGGCTTCCTCATCCCCACCATCATCGACACTCTCCAAGAGAAAGATTTTCATTACGAAGATATCTGGCCCGAAGATGTCATCTACAAAGGTTATGGCGGTGTGGACTGTGTTGAAGCAGGTGGCCCTCCCGCAGGTGCTGGTTGTGGCGGTTACGTCGTGGGCGAAACGGTGAAGCTCCTCAAGGAACTCAACGCTTTCGATGAGTACGATGTCATTCTCTTTGATGTATTGGGCGACGTTGTGTGCGGTGGTTTTGCTGCACCTTTGAACTACGCTGACTACTGTCTCATCGTTACTGACAACGGTTTTGACGCTTTGTTCGCAGCGAACCGGATTGCCGCTTCTGTTAGAGAAAAAGCGCGGACTCACCCTCTACGTCTCGCTGGTTTGATTGGTAACCGCACCTCGAAGCGTGACTTGATCGAAAAATATGTCAGCCACGTGCCGATGCCTGTTTTGGAAGTGCTTCCGCTCATCGAAGACATCCGCGTTTCCCGCGTGAAAGGCAAGACTTTGTTCGAGATGGCAGAAAAAGATCCGTCGCTGGATTATGTCTGTGATTACTACCTCAACATCGCTGACCAAGTGCTCGCAGCTCCTGAAGGCGTTGTGCCAGACGAGACTCCCGACCGCGAACTATTTAGTCTTCTCTCTGACTACTACCTCAATCCTCCGGCTGATGCTCCGAAGCAAACAACTCCTGAAGATGAGCTTGATTTGATGATGGTTTAACTGCAAAAAATCACAATGGTGTGACTCTAAATGTCGGCGATCGCCAAACTTGGGTTAAATTTTGATCCAGAACAGGTTTTCGAGGGAAAATCTAAACAAGATTAAAGATGGGACAACCCATTCCCAGAATCACTGGTTTGTAGTTGATTAAACGAGGAGTCACACTGTGAGCTTTTTTGAACAGATAAAACCCAGCATCAAGACCAAATGGCTGGACTATTACGAAAATAACCAAGAATGGCTAAAGCTCCTGATGGATAGCGGCGAATTCGTCGCAACCCCAGACGGCGGCCGTCGCCCCCAAGGTTCCGTCATCATGGGAACCGTGAGTTCCCTAGAACCTCGCTTAGCCGAAATTCTCTACCACTTCTTCTTGGTTCACGCGAATTTTGACACAGTTGTCGATGTAGTTGGCTTACATTTTGACCCGGCAGCGGAACTGAGCAAATTGGAATCCTCAGGATCAGCCGCAAAACCAGTGGTTGCTCCCCCACCAAAAGTTTCCGTTCCCGCCGAGTAACTGTAATTTGATAAACAAATCCCCCTGAACCATTTAGGGGGAAACGACAACACAATCTTTAAATTCCATGGACGAAGTTGTTAGAAAATTAGCTGGCATTGGATTTCCTGCCGTTATCCTTCTCATCACAATGGCAACAACAGGGCTCGCTGGAGCTGCCGCCGTTACTACAGCCTTAGCAATGCTAGGCCCCGGCGGAATGGTTGGTGGAATTGTTCTACTCGGAATTATTGGTTTAGCAGCAGATAGCCTCTCCAAATATGGTCTAGAAGCTCTACTGAAAGGTATTTACCAAGAGAGAGAGCATAAAGGAGAAGACAAGCAAAAACTTTTAAGAGAGATTAACCGGTTGCCAATTAGCAAAGAGTTGAAACTGATTTTAAAAGATAATTTTGAAAATTAAACAGCTTGTTACCCGAAAACTTTATAGCTAAGAAATCTATTCAAATCTTCTAATAAGGAATGAAATTATGACTGTTGCCCAAGATAAGCCTGCATTAACTTTTGAATGCGAAACAGGCAATTACCATACCTTTTGCCCCATCAGCTGCGTAGCATGGCTTTACCAAAAAATCGAAGATAGCTTCTTCCTCGTCATCGGCACAAAAACCTGCGGTTACTTCCTCCAAAATGCTATGGGAGTAATGATCTTTGCAGAGCCACGATATGCGATGGCAGAACTCGAAGAAAGTGATATTTCCGCCAAGCTCAACGACTACGACGAGCTAAAAAGACTCTGTGAACAAATTAAGCGCGATCGCAACCCCAGCGTGATTGTCTTCATCGGTACTTGCACCACCGAGATCATCAAAATGGATCTCGAAGGCTTTTCCCCAAGACTCGAACAAGAAATTGGGATTCCCATCGTCGTTGCCCGCGCTAACGGCTTGGATTATGCCTTTACCCAAGGTGAAGATACCGTTCTGGCTGCGATGGCAAACCGCTGTCCTACTGAAGAACCGAAGCCTGTCAAAGTGGAAGAGCAAGAAAATGCGACCCGTTTCCAGAAACTCTTAAGCTTGGGTCTGAAAAAAGAAGAAGAAGCTGCCCCAGCTCCAGCGGCAACGCCTAAGCATGATCCGTTAATCCTGTTCGGTTCACTTCCCGATCCTGTCGCGACAAACCTCACCCATGAGCTGAAGCAACAAGGCGTCGAAGTTTCTGGCTGGCTCCCCACCAAACTCTACACAGAATTACCTGTCGTCAAACCCGGCTACTACGTCGCAGGCGTAAACCCATTCCTCAGTCGTACTGCCACAACTCTAATGCGTCGTCGCAAGTGTAAGCTCATTGGCGCGCCATTCCCAATTGGCCCTGATGGAACTCGCGCTTGGGTTGAGAAAATCTGTTCTGTGCTCGGCATTGAACCCAAAGGTTTAGATGAAAGAGAAGCTCAGATCTGGGAAAGCTTGGAAGATTATTTGCAGCTCATTCGCGGTAAGTCAGTCTTCTTTATGGGCGACAATTTGCTCGAAGTTTCCCTCGCTCGCTTCCTGATTCGTTGCGGCATGACTGTCGATGAAATTGGTATTCCTTACATGGATAAGCGTTACCAAAAAGCTGAACTAGATTTGCTCGTCAAAACTTGTGAAGAAATGGGCGCACCAATTCCTAGAATTATGGAGAAGCCTGATAATTACAATCAGATTCAGCGCATCAACGAATTGAAGCCTGATCTTGTGATTACGGGTATGGCCCACGCGAATCCTTTGGAAGCTAGAGGGATCAATACGAAGTGGTCTGTGGAATTCACTTTCGCACAAATTCATGGTTTCACGAATGCTCGCGATATTTTGGAGCTTGTGACTCGTCCAATGCGTCGTAATGAAAGTATCAAAGATCTGGGTTGGGATAAGTTGGTTAGAGAAGATGCTCTAGTCTAAAACTCTTTTTTTACACAGTTAATACGGAATCATCTTGGTATGGTTCCGTTTTTTGTTTTTTTGAGGCAAATGGTCATTAATCCTTTTAGAAAGTTTGGTTCTTCATCAAAGAAAGATTTAGATCCAGAAGATTTGTTGAACTATTCGTATCAATCTCCCGGCACGATGCCTGGTACTTTGCGGATTGCGCTGGGTGCTTCTGCGCCTCAAATTTCGTTGATTGATTATGATCCTGAGAATTGGTTGCGGGCTGATTATATTAAGCCGGAAGAATGCCGAGAACATTTGAATACGAAATCGGTCTCTTGGGTTGATATTGGGGGAATTGGTGATCAAGATATTTTTCAGCAATTAGGAGATATTTTTGGGTTACATCCGTTAATTTTGGAAGATATTGTTAATATTCCTCAGCGTCCAAAATTGGAGGAGTATGAAGATCAGCTTTTAATCATTACTCAGATGGCTATGCTTAAGCCAAATCGACAAGGTTTTTGGTTAGAGCAGGTGAGTTTTATTTTGTCGAATCACTATCTGCTCAGTGTGCAGGAAGAGGATGAGGCTGATTGTTTTGATAGTATCCGCGATCGCCTGAAGGAAAATAAGGGTTCGTTGCGTAAATATGGGGCTGATTTTTTAGCCTATTCTCTCTGGGATGCGGTGATTGACGGCTTTTTTCCGGTGCTCGAAATGTTGGGCGATCGCATCGAAGATTTAGAAGATGAAGTTGTCATTTCACCAACGCCAAAAACCCTTGCTGCAATTCATCAAGTCAAACGAGAATTATTAGCCTTGCGCCGTGCCATTTGGCCCCAAAGAGATTCTTTGAGTGTTCTGATTCGTGAAAACAGCACGCTAATCCAGCCTGATACTTTGCAATATTTTCGAGATTGTTACGACCATACAGTGATGCTGATCGATATGATCGAAACTTACCGAGAACTAGCCTCTGGTTTGATGGATGTGTACCTGTCGGCAGTGAGCAATAAAATGAATGAGGTGATGCAATTACTCACTGTGATTTCGACCATTTTTATTCCTTTGACTTTTATTTCTGGTCTGTACGGCATGAATTTTAATACCACTAGTTCCAAGTGGAATATGCCTGAACTAGATTGGCAATATGGCTATTTTGTTTGTTTAGGAGTAATGGCCGGTATTACGCTTGCTTTGCTCATATTTTTCTGGCGCAAGGGTTGGCTAAAAATGTAATGTTTCAAAAATTATTTTAGATAAAATGAGACTCCATTTACTTATTTAAAAGAAAAAGATCGCCAATTTTTAAAATTAGCGATCTACAGAGCAAATCGAATGTATCCGTGAATTTTAGATAGCTTCTATGTTAATAAAAAAGCGAAACTTTAGTATGAACACATACCGAGATTGGCAGAGCTTACGTAGCCACTTGCTGGATACTCAATCGGCACCCAACCGTTAACCCCTTCGTTAGCAAGATATACTTGTTGGCCTTCGGTGAGTAAACCAATAACTGTGCCATTTGGTTCAGTTCTTAGAGGTACATCGGCAGAAACAGTCTGACGACAATTTGTACCATCGACGGTGGCGATCGCCTCCTGATTAGACAAAGACGTACCTACTGTCGAACCCGGAGCACACTGCGCTAGAAATGCAGCAGAAATAAAACCACTTACTGGCGCTTCAATTGGTACCCAACCGTTGAACCCTTCATTCGCGATAAAAACTTGTTGACCCTCAGATAGCGTACCGACAATATCGCCATTTGGTTTCGTATAAACCGGGAGACTATCAGTATTAACAGCGCGACAATTGTCTCCAGCCACAGTCGAAACATTCTCACCAGCAGTCATCAACGGCACTGCACTAACATCAGGGACAACAGCTGCAGGAGCTGCTGCTGGATTGTACCCAGCACAATAAACAAGATATCTAGAAGAAACATAACCACTGACAGGAGCATTAATGCTGACCCAACCATCACTGGTTTTATTTGTCATATAAACTAATTCAGAATCTTTCAAACGGGCGATAACTTCACCGTTAGGAGCACTCCTGACATTGAGATATGTCTTGACATTTACTTCACGACAACTATTAGCCTGAGCTAACAATTGAGGGGCAGTTTGCGCAGAGACATTAGACGAAACTGCGGTTTGAGCCAATAAAAGGCTAGTTGCAAATAAAGTGGCTGTGATTTTATTGTTATTCATTCTCGATTACTGGTTTCTATAAATGTGATTGGCTCTAGAAAATAATTTTTGATTTTCTTAAAGTACTAATCGTCGTAAAAACTAAATATTTACTTGATACTTTTCATATCCAACAACACCATTATCCTTTTTATCTCTATTTTGGTCATCTATCTAGAGATTGAACCCATGCTCAAGTCGCAATTTTTACTTATAAACTACATCGTTTACTTGCTGGAACTTAACTAAAGATATGTCAGTCAGAAAAGTATAGAAATAATTTTTCTTAGTTTCTAATACCTATAATAAAGATTACTCCTCGTACTTATTTCACTGAAAGCTAATCTGCTGATGCAAGGTAGCCTTGCTGCGTGAGGCAAATATATTTTTTAAAGTTTCACTTCGTAGTATGAGTTTGTTGTCTGTCGATTTACATAAGTCGTTAGAAATAAGCGAGTTACTGAAATTGTATTCTTCTCTTTATAAAAAAGTCTCTTAAATATTTTTTACTATTGGGCATGATGGATGAAAGAAAATGGTAGAAAGCTCAAGCATAATATTGCTTAACCAGTTAAATAAGAGTAATCAGACGCTTTAGACTTTTCATTCTGCTTAAGCACTTCATGCATTTCTTGTTTGATAGGAATCTGAACATAGAATATCGTTTTACCTGCTTCATTCTTTGTGCTACACCAAATTTTGCCTTGATGTACTTCTTTGATAACTTGATAACTCATCGATAAGCCTAAACCTGTACCTTTGCCAATTGGTTTTGTGGTGAAGAATGGTTCAAATAGTCGTGCTTTTATCTTTTTTGTGATTGGTATGCCTGTGTTGGCGATCGCCACCCGAATATCATGATTATCAATAACTTCAGTTGTGATTGAAAGAGTATTGGAGCTAGCCACTGCTTCCACATAACTTTTATTCTGATTTTTTTCCGCAATCGCATCAATTGCATTAGTGAGCAAATGTAGAAAAACTTGATTTAATTGTCTGGCAAAACATTCAATTTCTGGTAGCTCGCCATAATTTTTTTCTACGATAATTTCAGATACATTTGCCAACGCTTTCAATCGGTGCTGAACAAGCATTAATGAACTGTCTAAACCGTCGTGAATATTCACAGCTTTGTAATCGGATTCGTCTAAGCGAGAAAAAACGCGCAGTGATCTAACAATATTTTGAATTCGATCTGCGCCTAATTGAACAGAATGAATCGCTTTAGGCAAATCACCCCGGACAAAGTCTAAATCTATATCGTTGATTTTTTGTTCTACTTTAGTTGGGGTTGTAAAAATTTCTGTTTCGTAAAGGCTGAGTAAGCTGAGTAGATCACGAATATAAGTTTGGATATGCGGTAAATTGCCGTAGATAAAGCTTAGAGGATTATTGATTTCATGGGCGACCCCAGCCACCATCTGGCCAAGTGCAGACATCTTTTCCGCTTGCACTATATGGTTTTGAGTCTGTTGCAATTTAGTTAATGTATTTTGAAGTTGATCGATGTTTTCTGCAAGCTGCTGATCTCTTTCTCGTAATCGTTCAGCCATTGAATTAAAACTTTCGGCTAGCTGGCCAATATCGTCATCAGCTTCTACGGGGATAGAGATGTGTTCGTTGCCTTCTCTTAACTTTTCTGTCGCCTCAGTCATCGATTTGATTCGTCGTTCTAAGGTCTGAGTTGTACGCAAACCTGTAATAACGATTAGTGTGACTACGACAGAGCCAACAAAGCCAAACAAGATGGCGATCGCCCAAAGTTTCGACTCTAACAATTCCGTTCGTCTTGCAGAGTTGAGAACAGCAAAAGTGAGCACGCTATTATCTAAAGTGGTTACTTCGATGGGCTTCACAAGATAATCATTACTATCAATATTTTGCCAAAAAATAGATTCTTCTGTTTTAGATAAAGCAATTTTTTTCCTTTGATCTAAAATCAGCGTATTGGCAATAACTTGATCGCCAAAAAATAAAATACTTTGTAAATGCGTGCCACCACGAAATGTTTCAAGTAAGCGGCGGTTTACAACTCTTCCAGCCAAGGCATAACCTGTATTATTATTCTGCTCGTCGTCAATTTTTTGGTAAGCAACTAGAATTACTTTCTCTAGGTTGTCTGAGTATAGAATGCCGAATCTGTTTTGCTGTAATAGCGAAATATCAGTGACTTCTGAAAGTAGACTTTTTGTTGGCAAAATCCCTTCAATCGGCGTACTGAGGAGCTTTGTTCTGTTCAAATCGTAAAACTGAACAATGTCCAATTTTAAGCTTTGTTTCAGCAGAGCTAATTCTCTTTCCTGCTCTTTACTTTCTACGTTTTCTGTTGAACTTAGAAATTTTGTTTGATTGGCTGCTAGTGTCTCAACTTTTGCGGTTAAAATATCTTTTTGATTACTTAAAGACTCGACTAAAAATTTAGATAAGTCTTCGGTTTCGAGCCGCGCTGACTTTTCTAGACTATTAAAAGCGAGATAGCTGAACACAAAAGTACTAGTCGCCCATAATCCCGCGAAGGAGAGGAGATAGGGAAACAGCAGTTTAAAAGCAGTTGGTAGTTGCCGATATTTCGCGCGAATGTTCATCAGGGTCTGTCTACCTTCATTTTGTCCGCAATGATGACTTACTGCTGAGATTTTTAATGTTTACGCTTTTTATCGCTTTTCATCGGGACTCTTTTGTGAATATGCTCAAAACTTGGGGCGGAGTGGAATCTGGGGGATAGCGTAACTGGACATTTACAAAGCGGCGATCGCCCGGTTGCATGTTTAGCGTCACGAGGGGTTCTCCCTGCTGGCCGCGTTTCTGGACGAGATGAAAATATTGGGTGCGAGGCAAACCTTGATCATCTTCATAGCCAACTTCGACTGTGCCCCGGAAAAAAGTTGCAGTGGGCAAGGGTTCAAAAAAGCGCAATTTCTCGTCGGTAGCATCTTGTTTAATCGGTGTTTCGAGCGCCACGGTGACTGTTTGGATGCTGTCGGTCGGATTGTAAAGCGGTAAAGTCAAATCGTAGAGTACACCGTAATTTCCATGGGCCGCGTAGGCTGTGTCTGGATAACGACGGAGCATGGGCGCGGTTTGCACTTGGCCTGTGCCGTGCGTGCCGCCGACGAGAGTGCTGATGCCGTAGGAAAAGGTTTCGCCGACAGCGGGAATGGTGAGATCCCACGTGGGGGTGTCGTAGATCTGGGTTTTCCATGTGGCACCGTCTGAAACGCCTGCAACTCTGCCATAAATTAAACCGCCGTCTGCACCGGGAACTGTGGGAGGGCGATCGCGGGGGCTAGACAGTTCACCGTTGAGTAGAAGGTCTTGCCATTCGGCCAAATTCGGGGCGCGGACTGTGCCATCTGGATCTGTTTTTTCAAATAAGGCCAAACTCGCCAAATATACCGGGGCATCGCTGTAGAGTTTCATATAGGTTGATCGCCCGTTGAGGTGGGGTTCCAACTCCCGCACGGGAATGGGTAAATCGATCAGCATCGCGTAACTTTTTGGGGCAATGGTGAGCTGACGGGGAAAAATACTTTGGCGGCGATCGCGCAACAAATCACTCATCACCCGACTACCCGGCCCTGCAAAAACATCACCGCGTTGGTTCGGCACTTGGGCATCGAGGGCAATAAATGGCGCATCTGGCTGACTGAGATAACTCGCCGCCGACAGGTAATAAATAGTGACCGGTTCATCGCTGGGATTGTAGGCGATCGCCCCCACATACAAACTGCGCAAATCCTCTGGGTCAAGGCCATGGGCGATGTGATGGGCAAATAAATCAAAGCGACCATCAAACTGAAAATCGAGATGGGCTTCTGGATTAACCTTTCCT
>JBARRZ010000325.1:0-2128 GCA_049644465.1 Limnothrix sp. | reverse complement strand
CGTTTGCACCACAATCAAAACCAGCCACCAAATCACTCACTCGATTTTTGGCAGTCAACATCACGATAGGCAATTCGCCGATATCGTATCTTTCACGCAACTTGCGGCAGACTTCGTAACCGGTCATGCGCGGCATCATAATGTCGAGCAACACAATGTCAGGTTTGACGCCGGATTCGATCAGTTCTAAAGCTTCAAATCCGTTATTTGCTTGGGCGATCGCATAATCTTGTAGCGAGAGATGATTGACCAAAACCTGCAAGTTAACTGGCTCATCGTCAACGATCAAAATCGAATAGCGTTCTTCTCTGTCTGCTAAAAGATGCTCTGGCTCAACGGTCGGCGTGACGGCAATATCTCCGCTGAGGCGACGCATTACAAAAGACTGCTGGATTTGTTCGAGGGTTTTTTGAGGGGAATGAAACGGGGGGGAGCCAGGCGTTTCGTTACTAATGGGGAGCGTAAAACTAAAGATTGAACCTTCACCTTCTGTCGAAGTTACGGCGATCGCCCCACCATGCAGTTCAACCAGTTTTTTAGTGATGGCCAGACCCATGCCTGTGCCACTATGTCGCCTTGCCGAAGAACCATCAGCTTGCTCAAAAGATTCAAAAATGCGCTCCTTTTCCGACTCCGGGATGCCGATCCCCGTATCAATTACTTCAATAAAAATAGCCTGATCTTGCTGTCTCGCCGTCACGCAAACTCGCCCTTGGTCAGTAAATTTAATCGCGTTGCCAATTAGATTATGAAAAATTTGTTGGAGACGATTTTCATCCGCATCAACAGGCGGCAAATCCGTAGGGACATTATTTTCTAGCTCAATCAAAGAATGAATCACCAGAGGACGGCACAAAGTGAGGACAACTTCCACTAATTCCCACAGCGCAATTGACTTTGTTTGAAGTTCTAATTCTGTATGTTTGAGCTTAAAGAAATCGAGAAGATCATCAACCAAACTCCCCAAACGTCTGCCGCTAGAGACAATCATTGCCAGATTCTGTTGCGTTGCAATTGTCAGAGGCCCCGTTGCACCATCTAAAAGTGATTCAGCAATGCCAATAATGCCGTTAAGCGGTGTGCGCAATTCGTGAGAAGTGTTGGACAAAAATTCGTCTTTGAGATGGTCGAGACGTTGCAATTCTTGGTTATGTTCTTCAAGCGAGGAAAAGGATATTTCCAATTGACTTGCCATCAACTCGACCGACTGCGCTAAAGCACCAATTTCATCTACTCGGTCTTTTTCGGGTAAACTCTGTTGCCAATCGCCTAACGTAATGGCTCGTACGGATTTCGTGAATTTTTTCAGCGGCAAAATGACCCAATTCGCAGCGACAATTCCTAGTCCTAATGTGCAGGCGATCGCCAATAAACAAAGCAAAATTGTCCGTTGAATATTCGTGTTGATATCGGCCATAAATTCCGATTCCGGAATTAAGATAACAATGAGCCAATCTAAACCATAATCATCTCGAAAAGGGACAATTTTCACCCATTGACTATCATTTTCATAGCTAACTCTCTGGGATTGAGCTTGTTGAATATCTCGCCAATTAGGAGTGTTTTGATCAAGGTATTGATTGACATATTGAATGGTCGCGTCATCAAACTGATTAAGCTTGAGCTGGACTGCCTCTTCCTTACCATTAATCGTCTCAACACCTGTTGATGGTTTTCCTGTTGAATTTGCAATGAGCTGCCCTTCTCTGTCAATTACAAATAGTTTTTTACCTTGAGTTACAACAATATTACTCTCTAAAAATTTATCAAAATCAGCTAAAGTAATATCAACATTGCAAACACCTTGTAAAGCTTGATTATTGCGGTTATAAATTGGATAGCTTGCGGTTAAATAACGATATTTGCTATTAACATCTGTATAAATATCTTTGACCCAAATAGGCTGACCTGCGGCGACGGCTTCTTGATACCAATTTCTATCTTTAAGAATGTAAGTCTGAGTTTCTGTTTTGCTCGCAATTGTACTCAGTTGTTTACCCGTAGCATCGAGATCATAAAAAGTAGTTTGATAGTTTGTTTGGGGGTTGGCGATCGCCACGCTAAATTGACCCGGAACATCACTTTTGGTTACCCCCAAAAACGCATCATTAGTTGTTTCTGCACAATA
>JBARRZ010000324.1:0-13156 GCA_049644465.1 Limnothrix sp. | reverse complement strand
GGTTTGCCCTTAGGGTTAGACAATACTGTACCTATTGGTAAGCAGTTAAATATTTCTCAAGGCCAAACAACCGCTGTGGTGGTCTTCGCTTTTCCCGGCGATGCTGATATTCCTGTTTGTCAGAGTCAAGCAATTCGGATTCAAAAAACAGCTGATCGGGTAACATCTGAGCCGGGTGGATTTGTTGTTTTTCGTCTTACGGTTACAAATCTCAGCACGACTACGCTAAATGATGTTGATATCAGCGATCGCCTGCCGTTAGGATTCACGCTTTTAGAAGATTCTGTCGCAGCAGTGATCGGTGATCAGCCTACGCCGTTAACGACGACAGTCAATGGTCGTAATATTACCTTTAGCTTTGATCAAGGCTTACCCGGCGGCACGCCACCAACCACTAATCCCCTTGCCAAAATTGTTTACGCCACAGAAGTAACCCCCGATGCCCTGAGAGGTGATGGTCGGAACTTTGCACTCGCTTCCGGCAGTCGAGGTGATAGTAATTTTGCGGTGAGTGACGGGCCGGCAATTTTTGAAGTGAATATTCGCGAGGGACTCTTGAGCGATCTAGGAACTCTAATTGGTCGCGTTTTTGTTGATAAAAACTTTGATGGCGAGCAGCAGTATGGCGAACCCGGTGTGCCGAATGCGGTTGTCTTTTTGCAAAATGGCAATCGAATTGTCACGGATAAAGATGGTCTTTTCTCAGTCGCGAATGTTTATCCCGGCTGGCATGTTGGTGTTTTGGATTTGACGAGTGTGCCCGGTTACACGCTAGCTCCTAATCCATATGTATTGCGGTCGGAGCATCAAGGTCGTGAAGCACGCCTAGAACCGGGTGGCTTGGCTCGGATGAATTTTGCGGTGACGCCAGTATCGGAGCTTCGTCAGAATAATGAGACAGAAGACGTAACGGGAGGGGCTGAATAATGAAAATCTTTCATTCACCGACTTTGGCGATCGCCCTTGTGTTCGCTGGTGTAGTTAGTCCTTTGGCTGCACAAGTAGAGGATCAGGATCTAGGCACGTTTGATGCGGAGCAATTCTCCGTAGAAACAACGACAGACATTGAAGGCGATCGCCCGATTGCCAATGTCAGCATTCTTAGCCCAACGATGAATGCAGTGCTGGATAAAAACTCTGCCACCGTTGTCCTCGAAGCACCAATCGGCAGTAGCATCGACCTGCAGGTTAATGGCGTTTCAGTAGACTCTGACCAAATTGGTCAACTCGAAACCAATGCTGTAACTGGCATGATGCGTCAGATCTGGTACGGTGTCATTTTTAAAGAAGGTGATAATACCCTGACGGCGATCGCCACCCTCAATGGCCAGACAACCAGTACTGCGATCCAGCTCCAATCCCCCGGTACCGTCGCCGCCCTCCGCCTAACCACAATCGAAAAGCGTGTCCCTGCCGATGGTCGTTCCACCGTCACCGTCCAAGGTTTTTTGCTTGACGAAAAAGGCAACCCTTCTAACCGAGGCGGACGAATTACCCTTGTACCATCCGCCGGTAAATTTATTGGTGTAGATGCTGGCCCAGATGCCGCCGGATTCCAAGTCGATGCTCGGGACGGCCAATTTACAGCCACCCTACAATCTTCTATTGACAGTGGTACTACGCAGATTCGTGCCAACTTATTTGAACTAGAAGCCTTTACCCAAGTCCAATTTGAGACCGCATTACGACCGAGTTTGATGACTGGCGTGATCGATCTTCGGATTGGCGCAGACAATACCGACTACTTTGGTAGTTTTCGTGATTTTCTCGATCCTGATGCTGCCGGCGATACGAATGTTAATCTCAACGGTGCAGCTTTTGCGACTGGGCCAATTGGCGATTGGCTATTAACCGCCGCTGTTAATTATGATCGCCCGCTGAATGAAACCTGCGAAACCTGTACCAATCGTCTGTTTCGCGCCGATCAACAGTCCGAAAAGCCTTATCCGACCTACGGTGACGAATCTAGCGTCAACAATGTCACGCCCTCTCAAGATCAGCTCTACGTTCGACTAGAACATTCCCCCGGCATTATTGGGGCAGATCCCGATTATTTGATGTGGGGTGACTATAGTACGGGGCAAGAATTTGCGACACCCGCCCAAGAATTTAGTGCGCTCAGTCGTCAGCTCCACGGTGCGAAAGTAAATTACAATTTTGGCGATTTTCAGGTGTCTGGCTTATTTAGCCAAGGTGGCGAGTCCTATCAGCGCGATACGATTTTGCCCGATGGCACGTCTGGATTTTATTTTCTCACCCAGCGATTAGTCGTGCCCGGCAGTGAAGAAATTTATTTTGAATTAGAGCAGCTAGAGCGTCCCGGTACGGTGTTGCAGCGCGATCGCCTCCAACGGGGCACAGATTACGATATCGACTACGACAGAGGCAGCATTGTTTTTATTGATCCTGTTTTGCGAACAGAGATCGGCGACGAAGGTGAACTTTTAGTACGACGCATCGTTACCACCTATCAGTATGAAAGCACCGAAGATAACAAACTTTATGCGGGTCGGCTTCAGTATCATTTTGACCGCGAGCAGAGTACGAAAAGCTGGTTTGGTGCGACTTATTTTCAAGAAGATAAGGGCGATCGCGACCTAGAAGTTTATGGTCTGGATACGCAGTTTTTCCTCGGTGAAAATTACAAATTCCTTGGTGAATATGCCCACAGCAATAACGACTCAAGCGTGTTGGGCAACGTTGATGGAAGTGCTTACAAAGCAGAATTTATCGGTAAATTTAGCAGCTCAATCACTGGCCGCGCCTACTACCGCCACGCTGATACAGAATTTGCGAACCAATCCACAGTAAGTTTTGTCCCCGGCCAAACCCGTTACGGTGCCGAGCTTGATACCAAAATTTCTAAAGATACGACATTTCGACTGCGCTACGACCACGAAAAAAATGAAGGGGTCAATATTCGCCCCATTATCAGCCTTGGGGATCTGCTCGCGGCTGGCGATGAAGGCATTCCTGCCTCGTTGGTTGATGGCAGCTTAACAACTGTGTCGGCTGGACTGTCTCAGAAATTGGGCAAATCAAATGTCTCGGTTGACTGGATTTACCGCGATCGCCAAGATGAAATCAATCTTGCTAACAACACCAGCTCTAGTCAGCTCCGCACCCGTTTTACCACACCGCTCCGCGACAATTTGCGCCTCAGCCTTACTAATGAAACTACCCTTTCTGCAAATACCGATGCCATCTATAACGATCGCACCCAAGCCAGCTTAGATTGGCGGATGCTGCCGGGAGTCAATCTCGCCCTCAATCAAAATTGGTACACACGCGGTAGCCTTGCGGGCCAGTCCACAACGAGCGTCAATCTGGGTGGCGAATATCGTCTCTGGAAAAATACCGTATTCACCGGTCGCTATTCAGTTGAAAATTTCAGCACAGGTATCGAAGATTATGCGGGCTTTGGTCTCAAACATCGCTGGACAGTGATTCCCGGTTTCCATCTAGATGCTGCTTACGAGCGTGTGATTGGCGGTCTCTTTTTGGGCGCGGATGGTGCTGTTGGTCAAGGTGTGTCGAGAACGGCTCAAACCCGTAGTGGTGATAGTCTCAGTGTTCGTCTGGGCTACACCGACAATCCTAATTTCAAAGCGCAAGCGCAGTACGAATATCGCAATACTAACGACAGTCGCACGTCTAATGTTTCCGGTTCTTTACTCGGTAAGTTATCACCATCACTAACCGCATTATTTAACTTTGACCGTCGATTTGCCGCTGGGGCCGCCAATCGGGGCTTACCTGCATCGAGTAATGTTCGTTTAGGTCTGGCCTATCGTAATCCTCACAGCGATCGCCTGAATGCTTTATTACGGTATGAATATCGCCGTAACCCAGAGACCACACCTGAAAGCCTGATTGTGGGCAGCGGTATTGGTACTGTGGAACATTTGCTTGTGGGTGAAGCGATTTATTCCCCGAATTGGCAGTGGGAATTTTATACAAAAATGGGTTTTCGAAGCAGTACAGTCGATTTGGCCGATACATTTAGTGCGACGAGTACGATTGGTTTGGCACAGTTCCGCGCGAGATATCAACTGAATCGTCACATTGATTTGACTGGTGGTATCCGTTGGATTGGCCAGCCCACTGCTGGTTTTAGCGAGATGGGTTTGATTGGTGAAATTGGTTATCAAGCAACGCCGGGTTTGCGGGTGTCGCTTGGTTATAGTTCTGGCGAAGTAAATAGCGACCGAGATTTTGATGGCAGTCGCTCAGATGGTGGTTTCTATGTGGGCGCAATGCTCAAATTGGATAGTCTCTTCGGGGGCTTTGGCTTCCAGCAACCCATTAGCCAGTCAGAAGTTCAGCGTCAGCTTGTCGTCGAAAATCCGGAGGCGGAAGCGGGTACGTTACAAGCAGCTCTACCTCAAAATCAACCGCTCCGTTTAGATGTTTCGCAAACTATCGATTTCACTTCTACGAGTGCGGCGTTGTCTACGGAAGGCCGCGTTGTGCTGGATAGTCTGGTGACAGTGATGCAGCAATATGGTGAATTAACGCTCGATATTCAGGGTGTGTTACCGCCACTCGCTCAGTTGACACCGAATAACTTGGATGCAAAACGGCTACAGGCAGCAAGGCAATACTTGCTCAGTCGTGGGGTAACGGGCGATCGCATTGTGATCCGTTCAATGGGTCAAGCTGCCGAACCAGAAATTGCGGCAAAACTCTCGCCTCCAGTAACATTCGCGCTCAATGCACCAGCAGAAACTTTCCAATTACTTTCTTCTCAGCTCACAGGCGATGGCTTAATCGGTAGTCTCTTGGGTGAAGAATTGCCGGAATTGGCTAGTTTACCGCCGCTGGATCTAACAGGCGATCGCCCAACGCGTGTAACCAATAACGGCGCAACACCGATGGCTTGGCGACAGCAACCAGTCCTAGAGACCGCAGACCAAGCTAGCATTCCTGTTCGTTTACCGTTACTTTCTTTTGTCCCAGAGGATGAATTGACTGTCGCACCGGTAATTTTAGATCTGGATCTGCCAGAAACATCCCAGCAGGCAAACAACTATTTTGATACGGCTTTCTCCTTCTCTGCTGCACCGGAATGGTTGCTTGGTTTCGCACCAATACAGGAAACACTCGTCGAGGAAGCGTTGGCGATCGCCCTCCGGCCTAACCCTGAGTTCGCCGATCAGTTGATCACTCTCAGACCAGTGAATGACGCAGATTTCTTGATCACCAACGGCAACCTTGCTGAAGCACAATTGTTAACCAGTCTGAATGTTGATTTCGCCGAAATTGAAACCAGTGCTTCGACCTTGCCAGTCTCGCCGGACGTTTCCTTCGTGACCGCTCGCGATGCCAACTCGGAGCCGCTCACCGATCTTGCTCTCAACACTACCGAGGAAAATACATTGATCCTCAGCCAAACTGTTTCGCCGGATACGCCGCCACTGGCCCTAAATTCATCCGTGACAAGTCTTCGTCAATCCCAGCGTTTAGAAGCCGCTTTAACTTATCTGCTTAGCGATGATATCGACGCCCTTGATGCAATCTTGCTACAGGCAACGGGTAACCGCGCCCCAGTGTATCGAGGTGAACTGATTGATTTAGATGCTGTCATGGGTCTGGGTGCAGCACAGGAGGGAACTTTATGATATCCACAAAATTTCAGAGTCTTAGTCAAAACAATACGATGCTCAACTGGACGAAAATGCTGCGGGCGACACCATTATTATTCGGCTTGATGCTCAGTCTCGATGAAAATCCTGCACAGGCAGAAGTCCCCATCCGTCCGGCGAATCCACTGCATTATCAAATTGCGGTGAATAGTAATCAAGATGGCCCCATCACCCCGGATCTCGTGCTGACACTCCGGGAGGCGATCGCCCTCACTAATGGCGACATCATATTTGAAATGTTGTCCGATGCAGAACGTCTACAAGTCCAAGTTTTACCCGCAGAGCAAGGCTCGATGATTGGCTCTGATTTGCCCCCGTCAAGCACAACAATTTATCTACAATCATTGCTCCCGCCACTGCGCCAAGCTGGATTGCGCTTAAATGGTCTTTCCTTTGATGGCTCGTCTAGAGTTACGCTCGCACCTGCCGAATCAGTCGAATTGCCGATTGGCTTACTCGCCATGGCTGACGACATTACAATCCAAGGCTTTAATTTCCAAGGCTTCTACAGCGATCGTGCCACCATTTACGCTGACCATCCTTTCGTCGGTGGGGTTGTCGTGAGTACGGGGCAAATGCTTTACGATTTGGGTCGATTGGCCGATGTTGTGCAATTGTCGCCGCCGAAAAATGTGGCGATCGCCATGAATCAATTTGGCGAAGCCGCCACCGCTGAAACCGCTTCGACATTTGGTGTCGTGCTATTCGAAGCAGAGCAAGCAACGATTGCAGGCAATCAATTTTTCCATCAAAACAGTAGCGCCATTCTCACAGGGAAAATCGCGACAGATTTCAAAATCTACGACAATGTTTTCACTGAGAATGGTGCTAATGGCTTGGGTCATGCGATTCACTTGGGCGGCGATATTGATCGCGGTCATGTGATGCAAAATCGGTTCTGTCGTAACCATGGTGCTGGTGTCTTTATGTTCAAACCCCAAGGGGCGATCGCCGTCGAAAATAACCTGTTTTATGGCAACGGTTTTCCGCCGGAAGACAGTCAGATTTCTGCTGCTTCTACGCAAACAAAAGTTGCTGCGGTGTATTTGATGAATTCGCAACACCAAGTAATTAACAATTTGATTATGAACCAGAACGGTGCTGGGGTTGTCGTTGCGGCCTACCCTCGTAGTGAAGGTAACCGCATCCAAGATAATCTTTTCGGCGAATTGCAGGGTTTGAGCATCGATCTCGTGGCGCGTGAATCTACCGGCATCTACGACTATCGCTCTGGTGACGGCCCCAATCCGAGCCGTGACTCTCATAACCGCAAACTCGATACCGCGAATGGTGGTGTGAATGCGCCCCGTTTTGCTGGTTTGGAATTCTTTCCTTTTGGCGATCGCGTGTTGATTTCTGGCACAGCCGATCCGGGCGTCACGGTTGATTTGTATCAAGTGTTAGAGAGTGAGGGTTATTTTGGCCCGCTCAACCGATTCATGCTGCAAACCATTGCTGACGAAGAAGGTCATTTCGAAATTTATCTCAATGACTGGCAATTGGGCGATCGCCTTTCCGCCATTGCGACAGACCCCCACTTTGGCACATCCGAACCTGCCGAAAACGCGGTTATTCGTTCTTTAAATGGCCCGGCCTCAATGGTTCTTCAAGAAAATAACAACTTAAGCACAGACCCCCACTTTGGCACATCCGAACCTGCCGAAAACGCGGTTATTCGTTCTTTAAATAGCCCGGCCTCAATGGTTCTTCAAGAAAATAACAACTTAAGCATAGTTATTCCAAGGCAATGTGGGCTTGCTAGTCAATGAAAACAGGCGATCGCCTCTAGTTCTGTTTGTTTCTAAAGTGCGGTTGACTTGTGGCGAACCTTAAATGACCGTTTACTGATCACACTTTTTAGTTCTGTTTTAAATCTTCGTTTCCTTCTTGAGATCCTATGTGTAGCAAAAAAAACCTAAGCCAGTTATTTTCAAACCAAAGTTCTTCTGGATCTCAGGAACAGCAAGTTCAACATAAGTCTGTTTTTGGAAAGTGGAGAAAATTTTGTGCGGCGATCGCCCAAACAGCCCTTTTAGCAGCCCCTTCTCTGCTGTGGCTAGAACCGACAGTAGCTCAACCATCTGGTCCTAGATTTCTCTGTGGTTCCGATTTTTACTTAATGCAAGGACAAAATGCGGCATTATTCGATATCAACCGTACAAGCACTCCTTACACTTTGCAATCCATTGGTGGTGCTTCAGGCATTGAGTACAACGCGCTCGGCTACAATCCTGTTGACGGTTATCTATATGCTATTAGGAATAATAATGCTGGAACAATTTATCGTATTAGCAGCACAGGAGCTGTTACGACATTAGGGACACCCACAGGCTGGCAAACATCTTGGGGCAATTTTTGGTTTTCTGGCACTTTCCTAGAAGATGGTACTTATCTCATCAACAATGGAGCGACAAACAACCAAAAGAGGATTGTTCGAATCAATGTACAAACCTTGACCGTTGTGAGTACTACAACTTTTAGTAACACATATAATTCCATTTTTGATATTGCTGTCAATCCTCTCGATAACCAAATTTACGCTTACGACGAAGCTAACGGTGGACGTTTGCTCCGGATCAATCCAAGCACATTTGCTGTTACCGAAGTCTCCACATCTGGCCAGTCAGGCGTCATCGGACGAGCTGCCTCTTCATTTTTTGATCCCTTTGGCCGCTTATTTATGTATGGTAGTCCGCCAGGCGACACAACAAACTTCACAAGATTTTTTGTAGCTGATACGACGACAGGAATTCTCACACAAATTAGTAGTAGTCCTTCTGTTAGCCGTTCTGATGGTGCGGCTTGTACTTTTGGCTTGGGCATTGAAAAAACGGTTTCGCCAACAACAACACCACTTGGCTCGACAGTGACTTATAGCTACAGAATTACAAACCAAAGTGATCTGCCCGTAACGACGTCGTTTGCGGATGACATGGATGACAACAATAATCTAGGCACGGTTGATGCAAATGAACGTAGCTATGTGAATGGAACATTAGTCAATCCTTTTGGCGGTACGGCGAATAGCTATGGTGGTACTGAACGGTTAGAAATTACTGGCTTAACAATTCCAGCCAATAGCACAAATACGATTACGGTAAATGTTGCAATTCCAAATTTTCCTGCTTTGGATGGCACGACACTCTTTAATCAAGCTTGCCTAAATGGTGCTGATTCAACGTCTATTGTTGATTTTCCTGCTTCTCTTTGCTCTGATGATGGTGATGTTGTTCTCTTCCCAAATGCAACACCTTTGATTGTTAATGGGCCAGCACCGAGTAATCCTGACTTAGTACTTGTTAAGCGGATCACGGCGATTAATGGCAATACGACTGGTTTCACGACATTTCAGAATGACCCGGGCGATCCGAATGATACGGACGCTAACTGGCCAAATGGCTTTTTGGTTGGTGGGATTACGGCGACGGCTGTGCCGGGTGATGTGGTTGATTACACGATTTATTTTTTGAATACTGGTGATACAACGGCAAACAATGTCAAAATTTGCGATCCGCTTTCGGAATTTTTGTCGTACATCCCGAATAGTTATGACGGCTCGACTCCCACGGATGGTGGTGGCACGTCCAATCTTGGGATTGAGCTGAACTTTAATGGGTCTAGTGTCTTTATGACTGGGGCTGCTGATACTCCGGATCGGGGTCAGTTTGTTGCTGCTGGGGTTGCGCCTAGTAACTGTGTGATCGAGGATCCGAGTAACGCAGGAACGTTTATCCCTATCACTGCTGCTGAGAATGACAATGGTACGCTGACTGTTGATTTAAGTGCGGTGGATGATGCGACTGGTACTGGTGTTCCGAATACGGCCTATGGTTACATTCGCTTTCGCTCGACGGTGGATTAGTCAGCTCAGCGTTATCGGCATATAGGTAAAAACAGGTACTTGATGAGCTTTTTTGCAGTCGAGTATTTGTTTTGGTGAGGCGATCGCCCTTTTGATTTGCTACCGTTGGTGTAGTGAAGAAGAGAAAAGAAGATGCCATATCAAAATTTACCGCTGAAGACCGAAAAGCCAATCTACTCTTGGGCTGGTCATGATTTGGGTTTTAATGAAATCCAGATGGCGAAAAATGTTGCGTCACTGCCATTTGTGTTTAAGCATATTTCGTTAATGCCCGATGTGCACTTGGGTAAAGGTGCGCTCGTTGGTTCTGTGATTGCGACTAAAAACGCAGTGATTCCGGCTGCTGTCGGTGTTGATATTGGCTGTGGTATGGCCGCAATGCAGCTCCCTTTTAAAGGCGATCGCCTCGAAGGAAAACTCAAAAAAATCCGTAACGATATCGAAGCAGCCATTCCTGTCGGTTTCAATCAAAACACAGACCTCGACAAAACAGTCACCAATTGGCAAGGCTGGCACAGCTTTAAAGACCTACACAAAGGCGTCAAAAACCTCGAAAGCAAAGCGCTCAAGCAACTAGGCTCCCTTGGTGGCGGCAATCACTTTATCGAAGTGTGTCTCGATGAAAAGCAAAACGTCTGGCTGATGCTGCACTCCGGTTCTCGTCACATCGGCAACAAACTTGCCCAATGTCATATCGGCACAGCGAAAGAACTGGCGAAATTAGCCGAAACCAAATTACCCGATCCTGACCTTGCGTATTTCGTCAAAGGAACACCCGAATTTGATGCCTATTGGCGCGATCTCCAGTGGTCGCAAAATTACGCTCGTTTCAATCGTGACGTGATGATGGATCGCTTTAAAAAAATCATCGAGCAACACCTCGCAGGCGGCAAACCAACCAAACCGATTTTGTCTGTCAATTGCCATCACAATTACGCCGAAAAAGAAACCCACTTTGAAGAAGAAGTCTACGTGACGCGCAAAGGAGCAGTCCGTGCTCAAGAAAATGATTATGGGATTATTCCCGGTTCAATGGGTACAAAATCTTTCATCGTTAAAGGTAAAGGCAATCTCATGAGTTATTGCTCTTGTTCCCATGGTGCTGGGCGTTTGATGTCTCGAACTAAAGCAAAAAAGCAGTTCACAATTGATGATCTGGTTGCCCAAACTGCAGGGATCGAATGTCGTAAAGATGGCGGCGTTTTAGACGAAATCCCCGGCGCTTATAAGCCGATTGAACAGGTGATGAAACAGCAGGAAGATCTGGTGGAAATTGTGGCAACCCTCAAACAGGTTCTCTGCGTCAAAGGCTAAGATCTCGAATTCAATCACCAATTTAAAAAGCGTACGGAATCACTTCTGTACGCTTTTTTTGTTATTTGCTTATTATGTCGGTTGGATTAATCAAATGGGGAAAAGGGCGCTTGATAAACATAATCAGAGGCGACAATCATTGTGCCGATACCATCGTTTGTGAAAATTTCTAAGAGCAAAGCATGGGGAATACGACCGTCAATAATGTGGGCGGCTTTAACGCCTTGGGCCAGCGATCGCACACAACAGCTAACCTTGGGAATCATGCCACCGGAAACAATCCCGTCATCCATTAATTTCCGTGCTTCCTGTAGATTTACCTTCGGGATTAGGGTTGCAGGATTGTGATAATCTTCCAAAATTCCGGCGGTGTCGGTCAATAAAATCATCTTTTCAGCACCGAGGGCAGCGGCCAATTCTCCGGCAACAGTGTCGGCGTTGATGTTATGAGCTTGTCCGGTTTCGTCGGCGGCAACACTAGAAATAACCGGCACATAGCCATTTTCAACGAGGGATTGGATCAGTTTGGTGTCGATCGCCGTTACTTCACCCACAAAGCCGACGCCTTCTTTTCCAACGTGCCGAGCTTGAATCATGTTGCCATCTTTACCGCAAAGACCGACTGCAGACCCGCCAGCTTGATTGATGAGCGAGACAATTTCTTTGTTGACGCGCCCGACTAAAACCATCTCGACGACGTCCATCGTGTCCGCATCGGTGACTCGCAAACCGTCTTTAAATTGGGGCTCAATGTTGAGTTTGGCCAGCCATGTATTAATCTCAGGGCCGCCACCGTGCACAACGACCGGACGCATACCGATGCAGAAGAGAAAGACGATATCGCGGATCACTTTGTCCTTGAGGGTGCTATCTTTCATTGCTGCACCGCCGTATTTGACAACGATTGTGCGCCCAGCAAATTGCTGCATGTAGGGAAGGGCTTCGCTGAGGACACGGACACGGGTGGCGTCGGCTTCTCTGATGTATTCGCTTTCCATAAATATTTTTAGTGTTTTTATAACAGACTTGAGATTGCTGGGTATTTTACGGGATTGGCGATCGCCTGTGATGTTCTCAAGTAGCAATTTGAGCGATTTGCCTTATTTTCGATTTCAATTTCTGTCGCCGATATATTCCGGTGGCTTGCGCAAAACTGACGGAATCGTGGCAATGATGTCTTCCGCTACCGCACGGGGAGGACGGGCCGTATTAATTTGCATATGTAAATCTGACTCTTCGTAAAGCGATCGCCGCTGTTTCATTAATTGCGCTAACTTCGTTTCCAGTTTGACATTTTGTAGCAAAGGCCGAGACGTATCACTTCTAAGGCGATCGGCAAGCAAAGGCGTTGGCACATCCAGCCAAATCGTTAAACCTTGCCGCAGATAGTACCAATTATCCTGAGACAAAATAATGCCGCCGCCCGTCGCTACCACTGTCCGCGTTTGCACAGCCACTTGTTTGAGCACTTGCGTTTCTAGCTTGCGGAACTCCGCCTCACCCATTTCCGTAAAAATTTCACTGATCGACTTTCCCGCTAGTTGTTCAATAATTTTGTCAGAATCTAGCAGCCGATAATTCATCATTTCCGCAATGATTTTGGCGAGGGTACTTTTGCCCGTTCCCATCATGCCGACGAGATAAATATTTAACCCTTTAAGCAAATCATCCATAGAGATATAAAGTCGAAACAAGGTCTCACTATCATATAGTTTTCCCGCCTTGACCCTAGGGGATTTGGTGAATTTGTGCTTGATTTTTGTTTACTTTGTCTGACCAGATAAACGACGCTGTAGCAACTCTAAATGACCGCCATACTCTTGAATCAACGTAATATATCTGACATAAAAACCCCGAAAACTATTCGCAAACAGCAAAGTGAAAATTGCAATAATCAAACCCGCTGCGGTGGAAATTAAGGCTTCGCTAATTCCGGCGGTGACATTCACAGTCTGAGTGCTACCAATATCACCAATTTTTAAAGAGCTAAAGGAATCCATTAGTCCCAAAATGGTACCGAGCAGACCCAATAGTGGAGCCACGGCAATGATGGTTTCAAAAACAGTGTTGAAGCGTTTGAGGGTCGGGATTTTGGCTTTAGCAGCAGTTTCGAGGGCGAGGGTAAATTCGGAGGGGGTTGGTTCTGGCAGACTGAGGGCTTCTAGATAAATCTGACAAATGGGCAAATGTTTGTTTTTCTCTAAAAGGGCGATCGCCTGAGTTTGGTCATCCCGATAGAGCGCGAGCACTTGGCTCATCAGGCGTCGTTGTCCACGATTCAGCCGAAACCAAAAAATGAGTCGCTCTGCAATGAGGGTGACGGATACCAGCGAAC
>JBARRZ010000323.1:0-7260 GCA_049644465.1 Limnothrix sp. | reverse complement strand
GTATGGATCACTTCATTAGCTGTGCCTGTTTTTTGGGCAGTTAGACTTGCCGAAGCCGTCGTTTATCCTCCCCTAACTTGGCTCATTCGTCTACCGAAATATGAGTCTGGAAATTGGATTAATATCTCCCGCCAAAAGTTTTCTGGCTTAGTTGGCTACGATCTGATTTGGTGTCTTTATTGTGATTGGATGACTGGGGTTTGGTCACTGGGTACAGAGATGCTGAGAAATGTAGAATCTTTCTGGTGTCCGATTCGTTTTTACGATGATAAAAAATGTGAAAATTGTAAGCAAGATTTTCCAGATATTGATAATGGCTGGGTAGAAACAAATCAAGGCATCCAAGAAGTAACTGAGACCCTAGAAGAAAAATATAAAGATGCCAAAGATGCGAGCTGGTTTGGTCATCCAGATCGTACAAAATAGATTTTTTTGGAAAACTTTCCAAAGAATTTTTAGTGATTGAAAACACTCAACTAATTTATTGGCACAGGCACAAAATCATAACCAATTCCGGAGCGATCGCTTTTTTCTACTTCTACTATTTGTACTGTCTGATTGCGATCGCCTGACGGCAAAAATGTAATAGGATCTGCTGCACCAATTGCCGAAAAAGAGCTATTGGCAAGCGTTTGTTGGAGAGTTTCGCGTGAGATATCTGGTGTTTCTTGTAAAGCTGTAATCAAAGCTTGGGTTGCATCGTAGGCCATGGCTGTACGCCAATTCACTTCTGCTCCTTGCCAGAGTCTGCGGGAGCTTTGGGGGAAAACTGCCTCTGGATTGCTCAAAATATGCCATGGCACAGCTAACGCCATCCCCACCGCATCTCGACCACCAATTTTGAGAGTGTCAGCGTTATACAAGCTATCTCCAGCCACGATGGGTAGCTCATTTTCATTAACTTGCATTACTTGTAATGCTTGATTAAGGGTTCCAGAATTAGTGAGAAGGGCAATCGCCTCTGCATTTTTTGTCTTGGCCTCATTCCATGTTTGGAAAGCATTGAAACCTCCTTGATTGACATCGACTTCTATCGCTACAGTTCCTCCTTGACTCAATAACTCCGTTGTTAAATTATCTTTAAGGGACGTACTATAGTTGCTGGCTTGATTGTAGAAAATAGCGACATTTTTGACTTGTAATTTTTTCTCTAAATAATCGAATAGTGCATTACCCGCAAATCGATCACTAGGCACTGTACGAAAAATATAGTTTCCTGATCCTGACAAATTAACTGAAGTGCTCGTCGGTGAAATCATCACCAGCCCATTTTCTTGGTAAATCTCTCCGGCAGCAAGACTGCTATCACTACTAAAGTGTCCCACCACCCCAAGAATATCCGGGTCATCGCTGAGTTTTGCCGCAACATCAGTGGCGATCGCCGCATCGTCATCATCATCCGCAATAACGACCTTTAAGAACTTGCCATTAATTCCGCCCTGCTGATTTACCTCTTCCTGAGCTTGAGCAACTCCTCGCAATAGCTCTTCCGCAATTCCTGTTTCTGTGTCCTCTGCTAATGGCACAACGACGGCAATCGTATGATAGTCTGCTTGGCTGGCTTTTGCATTGTTTAAATAAATTAAAATGTCTGGTCTATTGCCCTGCTCTGCCCTTGCCGTCGCAAATAACTTCGCTGCTTCACCAAAATCACCTGCCGCATAGGCTGCAATGCCTTCATCACGTGCATCATTTGTGTTGCCTTGCAGTAACAATCGTTCGCCACCACTAAGACGCTCGGCGATCGCCGCTGCCCCTCCACGAGACTTCTCACCACCGGATCGCATCGTCTCGCTGCCATCTTGCTGTTGTAAGAACCACCAGCCGCCAGCCCCCAATAGAGCAACTGTCAGGACTAAGGCTCCTAGTAATGCTGCCGTATCATTTTTGTTCGCCATGAATTGAAAACTGCTACCAAAAACGTTGTCACTGTGATTTTGCCGGAAAACCTCTGAAAAGGCAAAAGAAACACCATCAATCACAAATCTCGTAATGGTTGATTTTGCCAAGTTTTACAAAAATACTATCTGTACATGAATGCCTGCTCGAAAGAAAAGGCGATCGCCCCTGAGTTGTTTTTAGTTCTGATCAAGATTGAAAGCTTCTCAAAAAAGCACAAATTTTCCATCTGACTCAGAGTGCTGGCTTTTCATCATTTGCAGCATGAATGAAACTTTTTGTTGAGTAAAATAGCACTTTTTTAAAGCTGAGATAAATATCTCGGTAAGTTTCTGTAAATGCTCTATTATTTCTAGTCGAAATTCGTCATACTTCCTGAAAATAGCTATCAAAATTTATGGCACAGTTTCAGGGTCAGCAAAATCAGGGTTTTACATTAATCGAAATATTGTCAGTGATTGTCATGGTTGGAGTGATGGCGGCGATCGCCGCACCGGGAATGCTGGGTTTTCTCGCTAGATCGAAAGTGGATAGAGCCTTTGCAAACTTGCAAGATACGGTAACAAATACTCAAAGACAGGCCATGAAGAAGAGCCAAGAGTGTCGCGTTATCCTACCGGAAAATGAAACTGAGAATGGTCTTCTAAGCTCAAATTGTTTGATTACTGGTGCGGAAGAATTTACCGATATTTTTATTAAATATAATAAGAAAGATATCAAAAATATAACGTTCAATTATCGTGGTGGAACAAGCCCTTTACGAACGATTGTTCTCTACAGCAAAAACACTGAATATAAACGATGTTTAGTGATTTCTAACGGGATTGGCATGACGAGGAAAGGCGTTTATACGAAGAATGATTTAGCAAATATTTCGGCTAGTCACTGCAAAACAACGTTGTAAATTGTCCGAAAAGCCCCCAGACTCAGCCAACCTCGTTAAGATGTTGTTGACCTAAAATTTTGCTGTAAATCACGTGTCTCTTTCTCGCCGTAATTTTCTGACTTTGCTAGGCGCTAGTGCTGCTGGTACGACCCTGCTGTCCCCACTAAAAGGTTTTTATCAACGTGCTGAGGCTGGTATGCCTTTGTTTGGTAAAGGGTTTGGGGATTTGGTACTTGATCCGAAAGGAATTCTTGATTTGCCCGCAGGTTTTGAATATCGAGTTTTGGCCTATAGCAACGGCAAACTGAGTAATGGTGATGCTGTGCCGCTTAGTCCTGATGGGATGGCTGCTTTCCCGGTTGCTGGTGGTAAAACGGCGCTGATTTGTAATCATGAAATTGGGGCTGGACTGTCTCCGGGGGCGATCGCCGCATCAGATTATCTTTACGACCCCGTCGCCTCGGGCGGTACAACGACGCTGGTTTTAGACAAAAATCGTCAGGTCACAGAGCATTACGTTTCTTTGGCGGGAACGATGCGTAACTGTGCGGGCGGGGTGACGCCGTGGGGCACGTGGATTAGTTGTGAAGAAGATATTAGTACGCCGAGTCTGAACGCTGCTTTTACGCAGAAGCATGGCTATAACTTTGAAGTGTCCCCCAATGGCTTAACGAAGCCTGTGCCGCTGAAAGCAATGGGACGATTTAACCATGAGGCGATCGCCGTTGATCCAGCCACTGGTTATGTGTACCAAACTGAAGACCGCAATGATAGTTGTATTTATCGTTTCCGCCCGAACAAAACCAAGCACTTAGCCGAAGGTGGACAACTAGAAGCCCTCGCTATCGAAGGGCAACCGCTCTTAGATACGACCCAAACATTCCCTATCGATCAGCCGTTTACTGTTCGCTGGATTCCGCTCGATGAGGTCGATCCAGAAGCGGACACTTTGCGTTACACAGCTCAAGAAAAAGGTGCTGCAATCTTTAAACGGGGCGAGGGCATGATTTACGGTCAGGGTAAAATTTACTGGACTTGTACCAGCGGCGGCGATCGCAGCCTAGGCCAAGTTTTTTCCTACGAACCCGCAACCAACCAGCTCAGATTATTCGTTGAAGCCGCAACCACTGGCATTCTCCACTATCCCGATAACCTGACCGTTTCGCCCTTTGGTGATCTAATCGTGTGTGAAGACGGCTCGGCAGATCAATATTTATTCGGCATCAATCCCGCTGGTGAATGTTACTATTTTGCCCGAAATGCCTTGAATGACAGCGAATTAGCCGGTGTGTGTTTTTCTCCAGATGGACGCACTATGTTTGTGAATATACAGAGACCTGGACTAACCCTCGCAATTTGGGGGCCATGGCAATATCCACTGAGCTAACTGGATTCTATTTGTTTTGATATTGTGTGTTTATTCTTGTGGGAGAGCCATGAGCCATTTAAAAATTCAGCGATCGCCGAAGTGCTTCCGAGACTCTGTGGAGTTGATGATGGGCTATGTGCGCTATCAGATGGAGCAGGAAGCGACAGATAAGCTGCTGTATTTCCATAACTACCACCATGTGTCAGGGGTGCGGCATCGAGCTGAATTGATTTTTGATGCAGTGCGTCCTCACTGGCAGGCGGAGTTAAATCAACTTCATGATCCGTTGGATCTAGACCGAATGCGCAACTTACTTAGTTTGGCGGCTCTGGCTCACGATATGGTGCAGGACTTTTTGCCGCTCAAGCCTTGGGCGGCGCGACGACGAGAAATTGGTGTGAGTGAACGCGCGACGATTGATAAACTTTTAGGGGCGATCGCCGACCTTAACGAAGACTTAGCGCAACAACAGCCCGATAATCTTGATATTCAGTTTTCCGCCGCCGATTGCGACATTTTAGACGAAGCAATTTCTGCCACCATTTGCGATTTTGACCCCAGCGATCGCGCTATTTTTCAGCCCTATCTCTATACTGACGTTGAAAAATCACCCGTAGCCATTATGCTTGCCCTCGCTGATATTGGGGCGATCGCCATCGAAGGTATCACCGCCTTTCGTCAAGAAGGCCGCGAAATATTTCTCGAAGAAAATCCCGATTTTGTCCCCCTTGTTCTCCACCCCGAAGAACTGGCGCAATATTCCAGCAAAAAACATGAAGAATTACGTAAAAATCTGCTTGGTCGTGCCCAATTTCAGATCGGTTTTGCCAAAGGCCGCTTCAGTCGCCTATCCGTAGAAACTCGCGATTTGCCTGCTCAAAGCCAGCCGAGCTTACAAAACGAAGTCTTTTCTTATGCCAATGAGCGCACCATGGCCGAACTCGTTGCCACCACTCCCACCGACCCCAGCACATCCCTCGACGAATTACTCAGTTATTTTCAATTTGACCGCATTCCTGCAACTTTCAGCCAGCTAGTCTAAAGACTTAGGCTCTTCTAAAGTTTCTAAATCTGTCAAAACAAAATAGGCGATCGCCACCAAGCATTTCGCTTGACCCAGCTCCGATAACTCATCCCAAGCCTCAGACTGCGGCGATCGCTCCAACAGCGACTGACCACTCCGAAACGCCCCACTATAAGCCCGCGTCAACAACTGCACATCATCCTGTGACCACTGCGGCAACAGCTCATCCAAGCTCAAGCACAAACGCTCCAGTCGAGATAAATCTCGCGCTACCAGTTCTCGACAAACCGTTGTAATTTCCTGCAACTTTGCCGTCGGAATCCGTTCCCCAAAATACTCCTGCAATCTTTTTATATAAACATTTGATGAAAATAGATTGTCTAAACCATCAAAAAAACGTACCGAGCGATCGCCCAACTCAGCCGCATCCTCACCCGTAAGTACCTCAAAACTTTCCACCGCCGCCGCATCCGGGAGATCCCAGCCATAGGGCCTTAGCGGTGTATTCAGACAATCAAGCAACGCCTTCAACTCATCAGACATAAACCTAAACCCCTATACAAACTCAGAGACGGTACTAACTCCATAACCAAAATCTAGCGTTCCGCAAAAACGAAAATCTTCCAGCAGATTGCCTCACGATTCGAAGTTTCTATGACAATATTTAAACAAGAAGTCAACACAAGGCGACACCTACCAAAGCAGATTGTAAAATCTCAGCGTACCGCACCTATCAGGTTTTCTTCGATATACTGTCTAATCCAGCCCTCTGCCCAACGGCCAGTGCTCAGGTCTTCCCGAAGCATTACACTGAAAAAGCAGACTATCTGCGATATAAAGACTAAGATACTGTCATCTAGCCACTAACCTGTGAGACCGGGACATGACGACCTCGCAACCAACAATTGACGTTGTTTCAGAAGAACAAAACAAGACTGTTCCCCCTAGCCAAAACCACTCCGGTAGTGCCTTGGTTACGACCAAAGGCAATTTCTCCGCATTCCTTGCCCCCCTCAACCAAGACAGTTTTCGAGAAGTTGTTACAGGCGTAGAAGATAAGCTACGCGTTTTCCACCAGACCCTAGGGATGTTAGATGATGTCCTCGGTAGTCAGGGGTTTGATGCCATTCTCAATGACATGTTGCAGTCCATCACCTTAAAAACAGGTGAACTACTCTCCGCAGACCGCAGCACTATTTTTTTATTAGATCAAGATCAGCACCAGCTTTGGTCAATTGTCGCCAAAGGTAGTGATGGCAAACCTTTAGAAATTAGAATCCCGGTAGATCAAGGGATTGCGGGCGAATGTGCAAGCAAAAAAGAAGTCATCAATATCCCCTATGACTTTTATGACGACAGCCGTTCAGCCTCTGCAAAAGCATTTGATAAGAAAAATAATTACCGTACCTATACCATGCTGGCTTTGCCCTTGGTAAATGACAATGATGAATTAGTTGCGGTTGTCCAGCTACTCAACAAACTAAAATCCCCCCATGATCCTGATGCTCCGTTAGAGAATCGTGTTTCCCATCAAGGATTCACTGACGAAGATATCGCGTTGTTTAAGGATTTTGCTCCTTCGATTCGTCTTATTTTGGAGTCGTCTCGCTCGTTCTATCAGGCGACGCAACGGCAACGGGCTGCTCAGGCTTTGATTGATGCGACAAATTCGCTCAGTAAGGGCAATCTTGATCTCGACACGACGTTGGGCACAGTGATGGATGCGGCGCAAAAGCTGATGAATGCGGCTCGCAGTACGCTTTGGTTAATCGATCATGACCGGGATGATCTCTGGACAAAGATTCCGATGGGCGATAACGGTGAATTAAAAGAGCTGCGTGTGCCTGTGGGGGTCGGCTATGTGGGTAAGGTTGCGGCAAGAAATTTGGTTGGCGATCGCCCGAAAGATGGTTACAACCTCAACATCGGCTTTGACCTTTACAGCGACGAAGATTCAAAAAATTCGGTTGCGATCGACCAGACCACAAAATTCCGGACTTGTAGCCTATTGTGTATGCCCGTGTTTAACTCCGATGGCGAGTTGATTGGCGTGACGCAGCTTGTCAATAAAGAAAAGCAAGG
>JBARRZ010000322.1:0-2755 GCA_049644465.1 Limnothrix sp. | reverse complement strand
TTGATGGGTTGTCAAACAACGCTCGACAATCGTGAAAATAGTCTTTCTGCTGAACAATTTGATTCACTTCAAATTATTAGAGAATATCTCAGTACAGAGATAGCCAGTGTGGGGTTTGGCGGTCAGCCCTATTGCGCTTATGAGACTTTGGAGGCTGAACAGATAGGTGAAGAAGTTCATGTCTATTTGTGGGTTGTTTGTCAGGAATATTATTCACAAAAACAAGAACTTTTAGAAGGAACAGGCGCTTCTTTACCAGTCGCATTAATCCTCGAAGAAAAGATGAATACTTTTACTATTGTGAGTCACCGTGTCCCAAGAGACGGGTCATTATATACACAGGATTTGTCGGCTATTTTCCCGGAGAATTTCAGGAAAAAACTTCAGTCAGAGAGAACAACTGAACAGAATAAACGTGTTCGTAAATTGCAAAATCAAATTGAGCAAAATGTGGGCAGATAAAAGTAAATGGTTTTCGTCGTTTATCATTTTAAAAAGATGCGTTACGGCAGATGAACTACTTTCCGACAATTTCATGATTTTTTGTCGTCTCTACAGCATCCCGGCGATCGCCTGTATTTTCGGGTGAGGCTTTTGGGTTCGTGTTCAACTCAAAATTTTGCTCTAGACTGAGAGAAATATTCTGTCATCCCATCATGTCTGCAAAAGAACTTGCCCGCCTCGATAAAAGTATTGAGCGTTTGAAAGATCAGTTAGCTCACAAGCGAGACACTTTAGTGACGATTGCTCCCGAAGAAAAAGCAAGAATTAAGCAGCAGATAGAAGATTTGCGCACTGAGATTCGGGATTTTGAGCGAGAGAAATGGGAGTTACTGGCGCAGCTCACAGAAGATTTGTCGATCAGTAATGAAGAAGCAGAAACGATTGTTGCGGAAATCGTGACTACGGAAGGGGCAATTATTGCTAGTCCTCCGACGGGAACGCCACCAGAAGTTTTGACTTTATTGCAGCGAATTTTAGACAAGCTAAGTGAACCAGAGTCTAATGCGGCAGCAAAACTGAAGGGCGCATTTTCGACCTTTCCGCCATTTATCGGAATCACTTACGAAGCAGAACTTGATACAGAGCAAACCTTGAGGCGCTATTTCCCAACGTTTCGGCAGTGGGCAAGGGGGCTTACTGAACGCCTAAAAAAGTAGAGCCGGAGAGGGTTCCGGCCAAACAAAAACTGGACAATTTAGAGGCTGGTGTTGCTGAGTTTGTTGGGCGATCGCCTGAGTTCACTAAAATTGATGGGCTTTTTGCGGAGCAGACTGACAGCTTGCCGATAGTTCTGGTCACGGGGATGCCGGGGATTGGGAAAAGTGAATTGGCGTTGCAGTATGCAATCTCAAAACGCGAGCAAAACCAATTTAAAGGAGGCATTGCTTATCTTTCTGCGGCGACTTTGGTGGATGATTTACAGGATTTTTTGAGTGACACTCAAATCAAGGGTGACACGGATTTTCGGTCATTCAATTCACCTCAAGCTCAAGCAAAGAAGGGCTGGGAGCTATGGCAGGAATTTTGTGAATCGATGTCGGCTCAGGCATTGGTTGTAATTGATGATGTTACGAATTATCAGAAACAGATTGCTGATTTTTTGCCGCGACTATCGCAGGACACATCTCCTTTTCGAATTTTGTTAGCTTCGCGCGATCGCTGGGAGGATTTGGCGTCTTTTGAGCTAGAGGAGCTAGAGCTAGCCGCAGCGGTAAAAATGTTTTGTCATTGTGTGGGCACGAAGCATCAAGATCGCCTCGCTGGACAAATGGCGACGGTAGAAAATCTCTGTGAACGGTTAGGGAAATTGCCGTTAGCTCTGGCATTGGCGGGGAGTTGGCTCGGTGCTTCTTCTTCGGCGCGGACGATGACGGCTTTAGTCGCGGCTTTGGAAGCGGAGGGTTTAGATGCGCTGCCATTGACCACAGGCAAACAGAAAACGCTAGAAACGCGCAAGCTTCAGAAGCAAGGTTTGAAAGCGGCTTTTCAGGTGAGTTGGCAGCAGTTAAAAGATTTTGATGCGTCAGCGCAACAGCTCGCAAGGGTTTTGAGTTTATTCACGCCGAATAATGTGACATGGGAATTCGTGAAGGATGTTGTGTCCTGTTATCCGGTGGAATTGCCGCAAATAGCACCACCACGGCGGAGCATTTGGCAACGGTTTTTGGCTTGGCTGCGGGGTTTCTTTAGCTCTCGCCCTCCGGTAATAAAACAGCCGGAACGGTCAACTGCAAAAATCTTGGATCTGATTGCGGCGAGGGATTGGCTTTGTGCAATGAGTTTGCTGCGGGAAGTCACGAAAGATGAGGTTTATCGGGTTCATTCGCTACTCCATGAGTTTTTTGGGGAGCAGTGGGAAGCGCAGACAGATCGGCAGGGATGGCAAATGGCTTTTGTGGAGGGGCTAAGTGAACGGGCGGCGGAAATTCCGGCAAATGCGGGGTGGGAACAGGTGACAGAGTGGCAACCGTTGCGTCCGTATTTCAAGCAATCAATGGCGGTGGCGGATGAGTTGCTGCAAACCATTGGCAATTCTGAGTTAAGCAAAAGGTTGCGGAAACAGAGATTAGCCTTGCAAGCCGGAGAATTTCGACTCAATCAAGTGCCGATCTTTGCGAACACGTTTCAGCAGGCAAAGGATGCTCATAACAAAGCGAAAGCAGCTCGTGAGCGGGGTCAGCAGACAGAAGCAAATCAGTATTTTGATGATGCTTTGCAGGGTTATAAAAGGGCGATTGAGCAGGGTCGTCAG
>JBARRZ010000321.1:0-2862 GCA_049644465.1 Limnothrix sp. | reverse complement strand
GAAAATTTGGCGATCGCCCTAGACGTTCAACAAGTCCAAATCACCGAAGCCGAGACCAATCAGACCCTTGCCTCATGGCAAAACCCCAAGTACAAAAACCAAACTCTCATCACCGACCGAGAAGTCAGAGACACAGCCGAAGACGGACAAGACCTAACCCGCTACATTAACCACTCCCTCGAAAATCCTCAAAATAAAATTTTAGGTAGCCTGCGAGTTTACCATCACGAACCCACCATCAATCGTCAAGAAGCGACCAAAATCATTCAGATTTTTGCTGCCCGTGCAGCCGCCGAAATTGAGCGGAAAAATGCCCTCATAAAATTAGCCGAGATCAATAGCCAACTAGAAGAAAAGGTTGTCGAGCGCACAGCCGAAATCGAAACGAGCAATATCCTTTTACAAGAAAGAATTGCCGAAAGCCAACTGATCACCGACGCCCTACGCAATAGCGAAGAACGCTTTCGGAGCCTGATTGTCAATCTGCCGGGTGTCGTGTTCCGCTGTCTGCATGACCAGACTTGGACGATGAAATTTCTCTCGCCGGGCATCAAAGAATTAACCGGTTATCCCGCCACTGATTTTCTAAACAATCAAGTCCGTTCATTACAACAAATCATTCATCCTGACGACCGAGATATTTTTAAACAACGATTTGCTCAATGCACATCCACAGACCCCAACTACATCTGTGAATATCGTTTTGTGCGAGCAGATGACAGTGTCTGTTGGGTGCAAGAGCGAGGGACAGCTATTTTTGATGAAGTAAATCAGCCCATCCAGCGTGAAGGCGTTATTCTCGACATTACTGACCGTAAATTAGCAGACGAAGCTCTCGAACAAGAACGTAGTCAGTTACGCGAACTCATTCAAAATATGCCTGTGGCGATGGCAATGTACGACGCAAATATGTACTACATCGCCCACAGTAAGCAGTGGCTACAGGATTACAACTTGGGGGATCAGTATCTAATTGGTCACTCCCACTACGAGATCTTTCCCGAGCTACCGGAACGTTATCGCAAGAGCATCCGCAAGGCACTCTGTGGTGAATTAGTGATGCGAGAAGAAGATTGTTACGTTAGTCCTAAAGGTAAAAAGCATCACCTGAAATGGACAATGCAACCTTGGTATTATGCGGGAAATCAAGTCGGCGGCATTATTATTGTTGCGCAAAATATTAATGAGCTAGTAAAAGCGAGGGAGTTAGCGCTAGAAAGCTCTCGGCTTAAGTCAAGTTTTCTGGCAAATATGAGTCATGAGATTCGTACGCCAATGAACGGCATTATCGGTATTGCTGAGTTGCTTAAAACGACGCAGCTGTCTTCTCAACAACATGATTTTGTCAAAACGCTTAATGATAGTGCGAAACATTTGTTGTCGCTGATCAACGACATTCTTGATTTTTCGAAATTGGAAGCGGGCGAAATGGTCTTGGAATCGGTGCCATTGAGTTTGGTTGATTGTGTGGAGGCGGTGGCTGAATTGTTTGCGTTTTCGGCTCACCAGAAAAAGGTTGAGTTGTTGACATTTATTGAACCGGACTTATCTCAAACGTTGGCGGGCGATCCGGTGCGTCTACGTCAGATTTTGACAAATTTGGTGGGGAATGCGATCAAATTTACTGATGCTGGCTCGGTTGAGGTTCATGTTTTGCCAGCAGCGCAAGCTGACGAAAAAGTCGCGGTCAAGGTGCGTTTTGAGGTGACGGATACGGGGATTGGTATTGATCCGGCGGATCAATCTAAGTTGTTTAATTCGTTCTCTCAGGTAGATCCTTCGACGACGCGCCAATATGGCGGAACGGGTTTGGGCTTGGCGATCGCCAAACAACTCACCAGCATGATGAAAGGTAACATCGGCATTCAGAGTATCCAAGGCGAAGGGTCAACATTTTGGTTTACCGCTGAATTTGAGCGTTTGGACACTGGTCGCGATTTTCCACGTCTGCGATCGCAGAAAATTCTGGTGATGGATTCACACGACCAGTCTCGGGCGATTTTATGTAAGTACTTAATCGCTTGTGGTATGGAAGTTACAAGCTGCGCCAATTTTGTCGAAGGACTGGTCATTCTGGAGCAAGACGATAGTTATGATTTGGTGTTGTTTGCGCTGCCAATTCTCTCAGCACGACAAGCTATTCAAGTTGTGTTGGACGGCATCAAACCATTGCTACCACTGGATAAAATCGTGATGCTTGTCTCTAGTGTGGACTACCCTCAGCTGAAACCATGGTTACAGGAGCAGCAGATTCGTCATTTGCTCAAGCCGATCCAGCAAAAGGCTTTATTTCAATGTTTACAAGAGAGTAATCCGAGTTGGGAAGAGTCTCAACAGGATGGGTTGCTGTTCGCCAAGATGCTGACGGATACGGCAGGACAGTCACCGAATTTCCGTATTCTATTGGTAGAAGACACACCAGTAAACCAGACTGTGATTCGCAATCAGCTTGATATTTTGGGCTTCTCTGAAATTGATGTTGTAAATAATGGCCGTGAGGCGCTGGATCTCTTGCAGGAGGCGCAATATGATCTCGTGTTGATGGATTGTCTGATGCCGGAACTAGATGGTTATGATACGACTAAAAAGATTCGGCAGCTGGAAAAGGACGGTAAGCATCAACTGATTATTGCGATGACGGCGAATGCGATGGAGGGCGATCGCGATAAATGTTTGACTGCGGGCATGGATGATTACATTTCTAAACCGACGACGATTCGAGGTATTCAGCAGGTTTTGGAACGGGTGTTGCAACCGATGATTACTGAGACGACGGTGATTCAAGCTGGTGTAGAGAAGGTTGTGCAGGAAGTGAAAGTTGTGGCAGCGCCTCCGGTTTCTGTGCCACCGATTGATCTAGAG
>JBARRZ010000320.1:0-12147 GCA_049644465.1 Limnothrix sp. | reverse complement strand
GGGTTGCATTGATAACGAGATAGTATCTTTTGTGCGGAACGGGGCATTATTCTGGGAATTTTCTTAATAGATACATCTATTTTTGAGGTCGAATGCTAAGATTCTGCTAGCATCAAGCGAAAAAGTATTTTCTACTAAATAAAGTTTTGCTTTCCTGAGTGAATGTCTGATTGATTTGTAGTTTCTCAGCGACACTCCACGACTTCAATACAGGAAATTACTGTTTTTTGACAGTAGTGCATTGAAAAAGATCAACGATCTCACCCAACTTTCCCTCTGAACATGTACGCATCAAAACCCCGTAGGCAACTTCAATCCGTTCCGCGACAGCCTCGACGCCCGAAGCAATATTCTCGTCCACGCCAGCGGGTTCAACAGCAATCTCGTCGGCAAAGTGGTGTTCTGATCGAGCTAGGCATTCAAACTTCTGTGAATTGTCTGTTGGCTGGTGTGGCGATCGCCGCCATCGCGAACCTGTTACCGACTCATCTGTCCCAGCAAGAACAAATTGCGGAAATTCGTACAGAAGTCGCCGAAGCAGAATATCGAGTGAATACTTTGCAAGCCGATTTTGGTAAAAACTTCGACGCTTACGAATCTGAAAAACTGATCAAGGAACACAGCTCAAAAGTTGACACCAACCAAAAGCGCATCATTTGGCTAAACCCAGAACCTGCTGCTGAGTAATCAAGATTAGCTCCAACATAATCAATAAAAAAGAGGCTGACTTGTTGTCTACCTCTTTTTTTAGTAATTTCAAAAGCTTCTATCTAACAGAGAAGAAGCTTTTGAATCCTAGATTTTTAAAAATTAGGACGCGATTGTTGTTGCAGTCGGGCGACGACGACGACGTTGTTGGGAACGAGCGCCACTCTGCTCACTGACCTGCATCAAAAAGACAATCAAAGGCTGGCTCTGCATTTCGCGGCGTGCAAGACGTTCGAGAGCCTGCTCTACTTCCCCACGAATGCCAGTCCAGTCAATCTCCTCACCATCTTTATGCTCTAAGAGGCGATCGCCGAGAGTACTCTCAACATTGCGCTGAATCAACTGGTGTAATAGCTTGTTATTCGCCGCCGTCACAACACCGCGAATATGAATTTCCGGTGAGGCAAGCAACTTACCATCTTGGCCAACCGCTGCCGCGACTGTAATGACACCCTGTTCAGCCAGCTGCTGACGATCCTGCAACACACTGTCATGAACAATGCCAGAGCGATCCACTAACTCAATCCCAGAATCAACCTTACCTGCAACGCCAATGCCTTTTTCAGTCAAGCGGACAATATCACCATTGTCGATAATGATCATATTTTCTTCTGGAACACCCATCGACTGAGCTGTTTGAGCGTGCTTCACAAGCATCCGGTGCTCACCGTGGAAAGGCACAAAGAATTTCGGCTTCGTCAACGCCAACATCAGCTTGTGCTCTTCTTGAGAACCATGACCAGAAACATGAATACCCTCTTTCTTGCCATAAACCACATTTGCACCAAGCATCATCAAGCGATCAATTGTGTTGACGACAGAAATTGTATTACCAGGGATCGGATTCGCCGAAAAGACGACTGTATCTCCTTGCTTAATCTTGATGTGACGGTGTTCACCCTTAGAAATACGAGTCATCGCGGACAAACTCTCACCTTGAGAACCTGTACTCAGAATCAATAAATCCTCATCACGCATACTGCGCATTTGACGCAACGGAATAAACAGATCATCCGGACAAGTAATATAGCCAAGATTTCGAGCGTGGGAAATGACATTCAGCATCGAGCGACCAACAACCGCTACTTTACGATGATGCTTCTGAGCAAGCTGCAAAATAATATTGACTCGGTGTACCGAAGAGGCAAAAGTTGTGACTAGCAAACGTCCATCAGCCTGACCAAAAACGCGATCTAGGTTGGGTTTAACTGATGCTTCGGAAGGGGTATGACCGGGAACTTCTGCGTTTGTCGAATCACTTAGCAGACAAAGCACGCCTTTTTCGCCGTATTCTGCGAGACGTTGAAAATCGAAATGCTCGCCATCAACGGGAGTGTAGTCAATCTTGAAATCGCCTGTGTGAATAATGACACCAAGGGGAGTGTGAATCGCAACGGTGAAGCTATCGGCGATGGAGTGGGTGTTGCGAATGTATTCAACGGTGAAATTTTTACCGATTTTGACAATGTCTCGGGGGCGTACGCTGTGGAGAGTTGTGCGATCGCTAACGCCAGCTTCATCGAGCTTGTCGCTGAGGAGAGACATTGCTAAGCGAGGGCCATAGATGACTGGAATATCAAACTGCTTCAGGTGATGAGAAATACCACCAATATGATCTTCGTGACCGTGGGTAACGATCATGCCTTTGATTTTGTGGCGATTTTCGCGGAGATAGGTCGTGTCTGGTAATACGATATTCACCCCGTGCATCCCGTCTGTGGGAAAAGCTAAACCGGCATCAAGCAGAATAATTTCGTCGTCGTACTCAAAAACACAGGTGTTTTTCCCAATTTCGTGGAGACCACCAAGGGGAATAATTTTAATGGAATCTTGACCATCGTTGATATCGACTACTTGATTGTTTCCTTTCTTGGCTACGAGTTTAGGTTTGTTATTTTTCATAAATTTCCTTTTTTTAGTGAATGGATACTGAAAAGACTTTTTTGTAAATATGAATAGGACAGCTATTCCAGAGATGATTCATTCTGGAAGCGGACATCAACATATAGCGTTTTCAATGCTGCGTTTGGTGTGAGGCACGAACTCGGCAACGAGGGGTTGTCGATAGGTAGTCACAGTAATGAAAGATTTTTGAGCACTTGGGTCAAATTCTTGGTTAGTGCTGGGTCTAGGGGAGACAGGGGTGAGCGAAAGCTACCGAGATTCCAACCTTGAAGGATTAAGGCTGTCTTTACGGGAATCGGATTCGTTTCGCAAAACAACGTCTTAAACAAGGGAAATAATTCTAGGTGGAGGGCGATCGCCTTTTGATTGTCACCGTCGAGAAAAGCACGAATCATAGCCTGCATCTGAGAGCCGACTAAATGGCTCGAAACACTGACAACACCCTGAGCGCCAACACTCATTAAGGGTAGCGTCAAACTATCATCGCCAGAGTAAATCTCAAAAGAATCGTCTACTGAACAGCGAATTTGAGCTGCTTGGTCAAGGTTACCACTTGCTTCTTTGATCGCCACAATATTCTCAATCTTCGCCAAGCGAATCACCGTTTCCGGAGCAAGATTGCAACTAGTGCGACCGGGGACGTTGTACAGCATTAATGGAATATCAGGGCAAGCTTCGGCGATCGCCTGATAATGCCGATAAAGCCCCGCCTGAGGCGGCTTGTTGTAATAAGGTACAACTTGCAAAGAGCCATCTAACCCTAGTTTAGCAGCTTTTTGAGTGGCGGCGATCGCCTCACTAGTCGAGTTCGAGCCAGTCCCAGCAAGAATGGTTGCCTTACCAGCTGTCGCGTTTTGCACCGCTTTAAAAAGATTATATTCCTCATCCCAAGTTAGAGTTGGCGATTCCCCTGTTGTACCGCAAATGACTAAACCATCGCTACCATTCGCGATCAAATGAGCTGCGAGCTTCTCCGCCATTGCGTAGTTTACTTGACCCTCTTCCGTGAAGGGAGTCACCATTGCCGTAATTACCCGACCAAATCTTGTACTTGTCATAGAAAAATCAATACAACATACATAAATCTCACAACATCAAACTGTCGTCGCGACAGACATAGAAGACATTAATAAATCCTGCTCACAAACCAATTCCGCAATCTGCACCGCATTTAACGCCGCACCCTTACGAATTTGATCACCACACAGCCACATTTCCAGACCATAGTCTTGAGAAATATCTTGGCGGATACGACCGACTAGAACCGGATCTTTACCCGTCGCATCAATGGGCATTGGGAAATAGTTTTTCTCCCAATCTTCCACAACAGAAATGCCCGGTGCTGTCGATAAAATTGCTTTAGCTTCTGCTGGAGAAAAAGGCTCCGTAAATTCCAAGTTAATCGCTTCAGAATGAGCACGCAAGACGGGAACCCGAACACAGGTTGCACTAACTCGTAAATCTGGTTCCCCAAAAATCTTACGCGTTTCATTCACCATTTTCATCTCTTCCTCACAATAACCTTGCTCATTGAGCGGAGAATTATGAGTAAACAGATTGAACGCAAGCGGGTAAGGAAAAGACTCTGCTGTGGGTGTTTCTCCAGCGAGAATAGCTTCAGTTTGTTGTCGAACTTCTTCCATTGCTCGTGCACCTGCGCCACTTGCAGATTGGTAAGTAGAAACAACGATACGCTTGATCGGCTTCACTCGGTGCAGAGGATAAATCGCTACCCCCATCAAAATAGTGGTGCAATTTGGGTTAGCGATAATGCCTTTATGTTGTTTCGCCGCTTCAGGATTGATTTCTGGTACAACGAGGGGCACATTGGGATCCATGCGGAAAGCGCTGGAATTATCGACAACGACTGCACCGGAAGTTACTGCAGTTTTCGCCCATTTTTTTGAAATAGAGCCGCCAGCAGAAGCCAGCACGATATCGATATCGTTAAAAGAAGTTTCGCTGACTGCTTCAATAGCAATCGACTCGCCTTTAAATGTTAATGTTTTGCCCGCAGATCGAGACGAGGCGAGGAGCTTGAGGGTCTTGATCGGGAAGTTTCGTTCTTCTAAAAGCTGGAGTAATTCTGCTCCAACGGCTCCGGTTGCCCCAAGAATGGCAACGTTGACTAATTTTGACAAAGAAAAAACCTCCTAGGGATTTTTTGTGAGTGGGTGAATCAAGAAAAAAATCAATCGCTGATGATAATTTAGTAACGGAAAAATACAGTGAAAAAATTCTGTGACTGAAAATAGCTTTTGGTTGTATCTATGGGGCGGAATAGATATTCCCTGTGGCGATCGCCTCAAGTAAGACTGTATACGTAGAAGCTCTAATTATACTATTATCAGAGAGACTAACCCGCAATAGATTACGCCAGACTCGTCTGGGTATCTAGCGTTTAGGGTTATCCCCCTAGGATATCACGACGCGTTCGAATCACACTCAATTTGGGAGATTGAGCGTCCGTTACCCTAGTTGTTTAGTTGTAATTTATATATTTAGAGCCTTTAAATATCGATGAAAGTTACTCAGGAAAAGCTTCCTGCCAGTCAAATTGGGTTAGAAATTGAAGTCCCCGCTGACGTGACCCAGAAAGCCTATAACAATGCTGTAAGTAAGCTTGCGCGCACTGTCAATTTACCGGGCTTCCGTAAGGGAAAAGTCCCCAAACAAATTTTGATTCAGCGTCTAGGTACTGGTCGTATCAAGGCATCGGTGTTGGAAGAGTTGATCGACGACAGTCTCAAAGCTGCGATTGAGCAGGAAGACATTGAAGCACTAGGAAACTACCAGCTAAAGTCTTCGTTTGATGAGCTGATTGTAAGCTATGAGCCCGGTAAACCTTTTACATTCAACGCGGCAGTTGACGTTCCAGCGACAGTAACCCTTGGTACTTATACTGGTCTTTCTTTTAAAGCCGAAAAAACAGAGTACGATTCCGCTCAACTGGATGAATATTTGGTGCAGAAGCAGCGTGAAAATGCAACGCTTGTCCCTGTAGAAGATCGTGGTGCTGAGCTAGGTGATGTGGCGATCGCCGACTACGAAGGCCGTTATCTTACAGAAACTGGCGAAGAAGAAGAGGAAGTCATTCCCGGCACAAAGGCGGACGACTTTTCTCTCGATTTGGAAGAAGGCAAATTTATCCCCGGATTTGTTGACGGCTTCCTTGGTATCAAGCCCGAAGAAACCAAGAAATTTACAGTCACATTCCCCGAAGACTATGGCCAAGAAGAAATGGCTGGTAAAGACGTTTCGTTTACTGTCACTCTCAAAGAGTTAAAAGAACGCGAACTTCCCGATCTAGACGATGATTTTGCTTCAGAAGCATCAGAAGAAGAGTTTGAAACGCTGGATGCTTGGAAAGAGAGTCTTGAAGCTCAATTTAAAGACAATGCGGATATCGCTACCAAAAATAGTGTGCGCCAATCATTAGTTAAGTTGCTCGACGAAAATAATACCGTTGAGTTGCCAGAAGTGAGTGTTAACGAAGAAATCACTGCTGTTTTGACTCAGCAAATGATGGAATTCAGCAAGATGGGCATTGATGTCAATCAAATCTTTAACAAAGATATGATTCCTAAGCTCCGGGAAACCGCTCGTCCTGAAGCAGAGCAACGTCTTGGTAACTCCTTGATTTTGACTGAAATTGCGAAAGTCGAGAAAATTGAAGCTGATGCGGATAAATTTGAGACGCGTTTAGCTGAAGCGAAATCAGAGCTGACTGAAGAATATGATGAAGAGCGCCTGAAAGAAGCTATCAAAGAAGAACTCACCATTGAAGCGACTCTCGATTGGCTTCAGGAAAAGTCTGAGATTGAGTATGTTCCAGTCGGTACACTCGAAGCTGAAGAGGAAGAAGGAATCGCCGCTGAGGCTGAAGTTGTCGATGTAGAGGCAACGGATTCTACTGAGGAAGACGAATAACGGATAGGCTTGTGAAAGTAAGCAAAATGAAGTCGCAATTTTCGGTTAACTTTGCTTAGTAAAAAAATCGATTAATCTAGAGAGAGGTATTTAATTTACCTCTCTTTTTTTATTACACTTTTTTTGACAAGACATCATCTGTTTGTGCAGGGTCAGCAATTATTGCTTTTTTTGCAAGGTAGCTTTTGTTCATCACAAAAAAAACGAGTACCAGATATGATCTAGAACTCGATTCTTTTGTTAATTGATTTTGAGGGCGAACGAGGGGACTTGAACCCCCGAATGGCGGTACCACAAACCGCTGCCTTAACCACTTGGCTACGCTCGCCATATGTGTAACACGGTTAACTATGATATCTATCTTTTTTGGTTTTGTCTAGGGGCTGCTATGAAATTTTTTCGAGTAGTTGGTATGACTGGGGCCATCGTTGTTGTGGGGCTTGGGGCGATCGCCGTGATTGCCAATCCTCAGGAAGCACATTATCAAGATTATGCGGGCAGACAGATTTCTTTTTACCTCAAGGAAAACGTGTGTCAAAATTCAAATGACAATTTACCGATTGACTTGGGCAATTTTAGTAGTAGTGCTTTGGAAAGTTATTGCAAGACGTTGGTAGACGCGAGCGAGTATCAATTGGGCGAGTTGATTGGTCAAAAAACCAGCCACGAAAATTACGTCTTTTTTAGTGTTTATCAAACAGATATCGAGCTGCCTGAGCCTTTTCCTCATTACTCGTTTGAGACGCTTGGTATTTTAAATAATTTTTACACGTTTCGCGCTGAAAAAAATTAGAAATTTATTCTTTTTCTGACGGTTTTAAAGCTTGCTGTAAAGCATAGACGGCCATCGCGAAGCAAAGTATTGACCCAGAAGTGATGAGAGTACGACCGAATAAAATATTCCATTTGCGCGGGATAAACGGGATGCCTCCAGAAAAGCCTGCTGCGTCGGAGAATAGCCCAACCCATCCGGCGATCGCCCCCATGCCGCTGAGCAAGACCAAAGCACAGACATGATTAAAGCGCGGATGCCGCTCACCAAAAATGATCATCAAACCCCCCAGCACGAAAACAATCCCGCAAGCGAAAATAACCCACAATGGTGCATGAATTGTCGCTGGGTCAGCAGGCAACAACCCTAGACTGACTGCAATTGGCAAGCACCCCAAGCTAATACAAAATAAGCCCATGAAATTTTGGGTGACTTGAGAAGTCTGTTGTGGGGTCATGGCGATCGCCTACTAAAAAAGAGATTAGTAATTATCTCCATCACTAACAAATAAAAATGCGGATTACAACTGGACAATTAAGATCAAAAAAGCTTTCTCTATTTAACAATGAACTTTGATTTGATCGATTTTGATTGATACCGAGATCGGGTCATCCTAGCCTGTAGACTCTAGCTTTATGCTATTTCCTGAAATCTTTCTGAGCCAATTTTTTAGTGAAAAATCTACGGCGATCGCCCGACAAAAACCGTCAAATCACGCTAAAGACGACACTGCGAAACTTTACGATTCCGACATCCAGCCCACCCTCACCGGATGACTTCCCTACAATGAAATACGTGACTATTTTGTTGGAGACAGTATTTCGTGCGTAACGTTACCCCTAATGGGAATTTTCCCCTCTCGCTGTTGGGCACTGTGCTTGCCTTCCTAGCACTCATTGCTTTCAATGCTTTTATTATTGTTAATCCCGGACAAGCGGGCGTTCTCAATATCCTTGGTAAAGCCCAAGACGGCGTTCTTTTAGAAGGCATCCACTTTAAGCCTCCTTTTATCGGCAATGTCGATATCTATGATTTGACAGTACAAAAATTTGAAGTGCCCGCCCAAAGTTCCACAAAAGATTTGCAGGATCTGACGGCGCGGTTTGCCATTAACTTTCGCCTTGATCCTTTACAAGCAGTAAATATCCGTCGAACTCAAGGCACATTGCAGAATATTGTCTCAAAAATTATTGCCCCCCAAACCCAAGAATCTTTCAAGATTGCGGCAGCAAATCGAACAGTAGAGGAAGCGATTACCAAACGAACTCAGCTTAAAAATGATTTTGATACAGCTCTAGATAATCGTTTGGAAAAATACGGCATTATCGTGCTGGACACGAGTGTCGTTGACTTGAATTTCTCTGTGGAATTCTCTCGCGCAGTTGAAGAAAAACAGATTGCTGAGCAACGGGCGCAACGAGCGATTTATGTCGCCCAAGAAGCGGAACAGCAAGCCCAAGCGGATATCAACCGAGCGCGGGGTAAAGCAGAAGCGCAACGTCTCCTCGCAGAAACTCTGAAAGCTCAGGGTGGTGAACTCGTGCTGCAGAAAGAAGCGATTGAGGCCTGGCGTGAAGGCGGTGCTCAGATGCCTAATGTTTTGGTGATGGGTGAGAAGGGGGGCGGTGTACCGTTCTTGTTTAATCTCAATAATGTTGCGAAATAGTTAGCTGTATTGTGATGTATTTTTTCTTTTGGGCGATCGCCGGACTATTTATTTTCATTTGGGGCGCTTGTTTCGGCAGCTTCCTAAATGTGGTGGTCTATCGATTGCCCGAAGGTTTGTCCTTGCTGTATCCCCCGTCTCGCTGTCCGAAATGTGGGCATGGCTTGGGGGCGCGAGAAAATATTCCAGTCTTCGGTTGGTTGGCATTATTCGGAAAATGTCGCTGGTGCAAAACGCCGATTCCTGCGCGATATCCGCTAGTCGAAGCTCTGATGGGGTTATTATTCGTTGCGGTAATTTGGCGTTTTGGGTTTAGTTTGGAGGCGATCGCCGCAGCGACTTTATTGTTTTGGTTAGTCGCCCTGGCCCTGATTGACTTCGATACTTTTACCCTGCCGAATGCCCTCACCCAATCCGGTCTAATCTTGGGACTCTGTTTTCAATTTGCCCTTGGGTTTCAAGCGAACGGTTGGCGGGGCGCAATTTATAGTTTTGTTGGCGGCGTTGGGGCGATGGTTTTAGGCATTTGGATTCTCGACGGTATTGGCCTGCTCGGCACAGTCGCTCTCGGTCAGCAGGCGATGGGTGGCGGCGACCCGAAATTATTAGCAATGATTGGCGCCTGGCTCGGTTGGCAACAGGTTTTGCTCACTGTCTTTCTCTCTTGCGCTTTGGGCACAGCAATTATTGGCAGCGCGATCGCCCTTGGAAAACACAGCCGTAAACAACATCTCCCCTTCGGCCCTTTTTTGGCATTGGGCGCAATAATTAGTCTTTTTTATGGCGATCGCCTGATCGAGCTGTATTTAAACTCGTTTTTAGGCTAGCGCTTTCTGTATGATGAAGAGTGGCCGAAACAGAGGACAATGGCGGACGTGAAATCCCCCCGCTGGCAGCGCAAAAAACTAAATCTATGGCAACGGCAATTGGAAATTTTTTCAGTTGCGACAGAATTCGTATTACGGTTTGGCAAAGATCGACTATTTCGGCGTAATCCTGCCCGTGTTCGGCGGCTGCAAGCCCGTTGGCTAGTTAATCACTTGCTTGATTTGGGGCCAACATTTATCAAGATCGGCCAAGCGATGTCCACGCGCCCAGATTTGTTTCCCGTTGAATATATCGAAGAACTGAGTCAGCTACAAGACCGTGTGCCACCCTTCGATAGTCAAGAGGCGATCGCCGTTGTCGAAGCAGAATTTGGCAAATCATTATTCGCAGTTTACAAAGAATTTGAAACCGAACCCCTCGCCTCCGCCAGTCTCGGCCAAGTTCACCGAGCAACCCTCTACAGCGGCGAAGAAGTAGCCGTAAAAATCCAACGTCCTGGACTCCAACGTCTTTTTGAAGTTGATATCAAAGTGCTGGATCGCTTGATCGGTTTAGGTAATCGATTTATCAGTGATCTCAAAAAGTACAACCTACAGCAGGTGTACCGCGAATTTTTTGACCTACTTTACCAAGAAATTGATTACGTCCACGAAGGCAAAAACGGTGATCATTTTCGCCAAAACTTTATCAACTATCATCAAGTTCTTGTCCCCAAAGTCTATTGGCAATACACCACGCACAAGGTTCTGACCCTCGAATATTTACCCGGTATAAAAATTGACGACCGCGCTGGTTTGGAAGCAATTAACGTTGATCCTGATGATGTGATCAGCCTCGGCATTTCCACCTATCTCAAGCAATTATTACAAGACGGCTTTTTTCAGTCCGATCCTCACCCCGGCAATATGGCGGTTGACTCTGATGGCAAACTGATTTTTTACGATTTTGGCACGATGACCGAAGTCAAATCAATGGAAAAAACCCAGATGATGCGCACATTTTTTGCGGTGCTGCGCAAAGATACCGACGAAGTTGTCGATACGTTGGTATATATGGGTCTTGTGGAACCGATGGCCGACATGACGCCGGTCAAACGAATGATTGCGTTTTTGTTGGATAAATTTCGCGATCGCCCTGTTGATTTACAAGAATTTGAGCAGATTAGTGGCGAAATTTATTTAATGTTTGAGCAGCAGCCCTTCCGTTTGCCGCCTCAGATGACTTTCATTATTAAAGCTTTGACAACCCTTGACGGCATCGCCCGCGCCCTTGATCCTCAGTACAATTTGCTCGCTGCTGCGCAGCCTTTCGTTAAAAGTTTGGCAATTAGTAAAGAAGAAGGCCAAAGTCGGATCGGCTCTCTCGCGAAGCAAACTAAAGAATTTGTGCTGTATCAAATCCAAAAACCGACTCGTACAGAAATGGCGATTAAGCGTTTAGAGTCGCGCATCGAACTTGGTGAAATTCAGTTTCGGGTCAAATATCTAGAAGGCGATCGCCAACTGCGCCGTATCTTCTTAGCCGTGAAAACTATCATGTACGGTACTTTGTGCGGTTTTGCCACCATCGTGACAGTGATGCTACTAAGTTATCCAAATTATGCGATCGCCCTCTTTTGTCTAGCCGCATTCCTCGGATTTATCACCATTCGCTCCTTGATCAAACTCCTTGTCCAAGAACGCATTGATCGTCTTGTACGCAAATAACATCGACTCAGCCTTACCGATCCTAAGTATCTTCATTTTTTTGAACGCCATTGAGGGACAAAATCAAGAAAATGCGTAGAAATACTTAAGGCTCAGCGAAAGATAATAATATTTCAAATCTTTAGTAATTTCATTTCTCTTCCTTTTTTAGTATTTGATAACATCCAAATAGTCACTGACAATCTTAGTTTTCTGCCAATGTCTATTCCCCTCAGAAAAAATGTTAATGTCAGAAAAAGCCTTAAGGTGTCAAACCCCTCACTTCACATCAAAACATCTTTGTCTTTCCTTTATATACAGAAAAAACATAAGCCAAAAGTCGTATTAATATTGACTATCCCAGTATTTTAATGCTACTAACTTTACACTTTTGAAATTCTCAATATAAAAGGAGAAAGCAACTAATGGCATCTAGTTTCGCCCTCAAAGCCTCGTCATCACTGGAAAGTCTTTTTTCTCTACGTTCTATTTCGGCAGAGTTCAATTGATTTTGTTTGTTACTATTTGAGGATAATATTTTACTTTAGATTCAAAGCGTGAAATCATTTCAAAAAGGATTGTTCTTTGTATCAATATGTTTATCAACTTTGTTTGAAAGTATTATGTAGTTACTTAGAGTTTTATCCCTGAGA
>JBARRZ010000319.1:0-24393 GCA_049644465.1 Limnothrix sp. | reverse complement strand
GGTCTGGCGCGACACAACAACCGACTCACCAAGAATGGAAACAGTTATTACAAAAAGAAGCGCATTCTGTAGCGACGGGACAGGGCAACAATCGCCTCGGTGTCCTTGTGGGTGATTCGCTAAGTATGTGGTTTCCTAGTGAGCTATTGCCGGAGGGGAAGTTGTGGCTAAATCAAGGCATTTCTGGAGAAAATTCGAATCAAATTTTGCAAAGACTGGATGCGCTGGATCAAGTTCGACCTGAAACAATTTACATCATGGCTGGGGTCAATGACCTCAAGCAAGGGGCAACGGATGCAACGGTCATTAACAATACAAGGGCAATTATCCGACGGCTACGGTATCAACATCCTTCGGCGACAGTTGTTTTGCAATCACTTTTGCCTACTCGCAAGGCTTATCTTTCGCCGCAAAGGGCAATTAATCTCAATCGTCAGTTGCAGGCGATCGCCGCCCAAGAAAATGCAGGCTATCTTAATCTCCACACTCTCTTTGTAGACGGCGAAGGAAAAATGCGCTCAGACCTCAGTACCGACGGCCTACACCTCAATCGGCAAGGTTATCAAGTCTGGCAGCAGGCAATGCAACAAGCTGAAACATGGGTGACAGCTTCTAGACGGAATAGCTAAAAATGTCTAAGCAGTCAGCTTTCAATTTAAGTGTGCTGGCGAGAAGCTAACTTCTCAAGATTGGCTTGAGTGTCGTGGAGTAGTTGGTGCAAACTGTCGTTAGCCGGGTCAAGCGAAGACACCAATTTCTTGGATTGGAGAGACATGTGCAACTGTAATTCAGCGACGTAGCTACTCATGTTTTCCTGAAAAGGAGCAATTTTTTGTTCTGCGGTGTGGGAAACAGCCATGGTTTGATTTATCTCTTGCAAAATAACTAGGGCGTTCAATGGCTATGAGACTATCATGCTGTTCTGAGCATCTCGACGAGAACGAGAAAAACGCAATATTTCGCAACGATGTATTGTCATGAAATTCAATAATTACGGCGAAAGCAGCTTAAAAAGAATCCTAAGCCGTTTATAGAAAATGAGAATCGACGCCGAAACTTCCAAGATAAACAAATTGCTAGAGCAAAATTAAGATGCAGCCGCAACATCTGTTTCTAATAATTCTCTAAAGCGAATTTCGTCTTTGTGAGGGTCGGCTTCGCGTACTTTGACTTCGAGGCGATCGCCCAAAGTGACAGCCCGTTCAAACCGATGGGGTAACTCTAAACCCAGCTCTTCTAACAAAATAATGCCAAGCTTTTCATCTTCTCGTAGCCAGCGTAAAACAAGACCCTGCCAGACCTCATCCGCATTGCGCCGCAGATATTCCAAACTCCAATACCGATTAGTTTGGCGTTCGACATGGGTTGCCTCTTGGCTAGAAGTCACCACGCTAAACAGCGTTTCTTGCAATGCTTCCGCAGAAAAAGGCAGTTCATCACCGCGTAGATGGGCTTTAATTTGAAAATGAGCCAGTAAATCCGTATAGCGTCGAATGGGCGAAGTTACTTGCGTGTAAAAATTCAGCCCTAAGCTTGCGTGGCGCACTGGTTGTGTACCCATCTCGCCGCGAGGCATACAACGTCTCACCGCACAGGCGCGTACAGGCCCGGCGGGTAATAATAACAACTCTTCGTCGGGGGGCAATTCTGGTTGGGGTTGACCTCGAAATGGCAACGGTAAATTATTTGTCATGCCGTAATGTCCCGCAACTTCCCCGGTCATAATCATCATTTCTGCGACTAATTCACGGGAAACTGAGCTGTGCAACACTTCAATCGAGACATCTTCATCGGTAACTTTGATCGACGCTTCAGGCATTTTAATTTTGATCGAACCCTGAGATTTGCGCCATATGCTGCGCTTTTTGGCAAAATCGGCTAGTAATGAAATTTCTGGTTCTGCTTGAATGCCAAGAATTAACATTTCGGCAACGTCTTCGTAGGTAAGGCGATAGGTCGGTTTGACCCAGCTGGGGTGAATCTCGTAGTCGGCGATCGCCCCTGCTTCTGTCAACGTAATTCCAAAACTAAGCGCTGCACAAACTTGGCCCTGGATTAAGCTCATCGGGCCAGCCGCCAACTCAATCGGAAACATCGAAATCATCCCTGTCGGCAAATACAAACTAGTACTGCGGCGACGTGCTTCCAAATCCAGCTCATCACCGGGAGTAATCAAACGAGTCGGATCAGCGATATGCACCCAAATCTTGTAACTGCCATCTGGCAAGGTTTCTACACTCAAACCATCATCAATCTCTGAGGTGCTCTCATCGTCAATTGTGTAAATTTTGAGATAGCAAAGATCGAGACGATTGTCTGCATCCAAATCAGAGGGAGGAGACGAGTTACGAGAGTGAGACACATCGAGTACCTTCTGAGAAAATTTGGAGGGATAGCCGCTACGGAGAAAATGGAGATTTTCATGACGGCTCCACCACCCTAAACCAATCAGTAATTCAAATGCTTTTTCTGGTGTCGGCGATCGCCCGATCATCTCCAACAAATCCTGTGCTGGCTTGCCCGATTGCTCAGGATAAAGAATAAACCGTTCTAATACTTCTAAACGTTGGCGATCGCTATCTTCCCAGATCACGTCCTCGCCATCAATTGCTTGATTGACTCGCGCGACAAAATCAATCCGCTCTTGTTCTTTTTGAGCTTCTACTTCAATCTGGTGCTGCAGCTCCCGTACCTGAGCCTCTGGACGAGGTTCGTAGCGATCGCCCTTACGTTTGAAAAAAAGCTTATCCTCAGTCAACAGCGAGTGAGCCGCATAACATTGCTGAGGTGTTTGCTCAGAAAATAACAACTGAGCCATCGATGCCGGTGTGGCACTCTCTTCCATCTCGACTAGCAATTCCCATGCCACCTCAAGACTAGAAGGATCCATAAAGTGGCTACATTCTTCTAGAAAGCTGGGGATTTGACTGGGATCGTAGTCAGAACCAGCCACGGTATATTCCACCCTCTGAGGCCGGAGCTTGTGAGATTGTCTCCGCTCATCGACCACGATCCAATCTTTTTTCCCTTCTGGGCGTTCAGCAACAGCAAGCAGCCGTTCACCCTGTAACCTGAATTCAATCAGTTGCCCTTTTTCCACCAGCTTTGCTGCCTAAATAACGCGACGAAAAGTAACCTAATTTCTAGCAAAATGCCAAAAATGAGGTACAGCTTGGCATCACTCTAGCCTTCTTTGTTAATAAAGGGCAATAGTGCAACCATGCGAGCACGTTTGATAGCTGTGTTGATGTCTCGTTGTTGACGAGCTGTGAGACCAGTGATCCGACGAGGCAAAATTTTACCGCGCTCAGTGACGAACTTACGGAGCAGCTCAACATCTTTGTAATCGATGGGTTGGCTGGGAGGAATTGGGGATAAACGCTTGCGGTAATAAGCCATAGTTCAGTAAATATTGTTAAAAATAATCAGTTGACGAATAAAAATAATCCTGTCTCAAAGCACGGTGATTTTTGAGATCTACCGAGCTAGGGCATCATTACTTAATTTCTTTGTGGATGGTGTGAGTGTTGCAATGACGGCAGTACTTTTTGATTTCAAGTCTTGCGGTTGTATTGCGACGGTTTTTGCTAGTGGTGTAGCGGGAAACGCCGTTAGTGCGCTTGTCGGTATTGGTGCGGCATTCGGTGCATTCCACGGTGATGGTATTGCGTACGCCTTTCTTGCTTGCCATATTGTTTCCTGAGTCAGCGGGCTAAACCGCCTAAGTTTATACACAAATTTCTATTTTTGCATATTCTGTCTTAGCTCGGCAACTATCTGTTTGATTCTTAAATCTAGGGAGAAGCCGCGTTGGGTTTGAATGATATAAGTTTCGGCAATGCGGTCATGGAAGGCTTGATTGAACTCTTCGTCGGCGATCGCCACCGCACAGCCTGCAAACAATGGCGCAATCAAGATCAACATCGAAATACCGTTAGCCACATTAATTTGCAAGCCATACATCGCCAACATTGCCATCGTGCCTAAAATACCTTCTCGCTTAGCGAGGCTGACCAACTCAGGAATGCGATAACGAATGTCGATTACTTTGATATCGAAAGCCCAACTGCCCAGACTTTGGCCCTGATTTCGCTCAACAATGCCGACTCTAAGGGCAAACCAAGCACCGAGGAAAATCAACCATTGCAAAGCAGGGCCGCCCAATCCGCTGAGAATCCAAGCACAGAGAAAGTCCACCGCAAAAGCCCAGAAGCGTCGGTCTAGCGGCACTTTTGGGAAGCGGCGTACTGGTAGATATTCTTCTTCTTCGTCGTACATAAAGCAGTGTCAGCGGACAGCGGTGGTCAAATTGTTTGCGCTTGTTTATTGTAAGAGGCTTTTACTTTAGTTGATAGGAACGCCAACCGGATGCTGTTTTTTCTAGCGATCGCCATGTTTTCCCTTCTTTTTGCCGCTGGAGATAAATATCAAACGCATTATGACGGCGCTCTTGCTGTTGATTCGCAAAGGCTAGATTCAAATCGTAGAATCCTTGTAGATGATAAATCGGCAGACGATTGAGAAAGAAAGAGTCGATTTTTTCGACGGAAATATTCTTGAGCTGTAACTGAGGCGGCGAGGCGGCGATCGTTTTACTCAAGTTGCGGTGATGAGCATTTAACTTTGTGAGAATTGTTTGCTGAATAATGTCCCCTTCTGGCGCGAACTCGATCGGAGCGCTAGTACTTGTGCAGCCGACTAAAGCGATTAATAAAAACAGAATCAACTCTTTACTCAAATATCGCAGACAGTCTTGATACATTTGTGTTGGTGTGGTGGTGGGTAAGAAGAGGCCAGACTGAGAGCAAAGCGAAGAGAGATTTTAATATTTCACTTTGGGGTTCAAAGGGATGCGTTTTATGTAAAAACAACACCAAAAACACATATTACTGTCGAAAAAAATACTGATTATTCGGGCTTCCCTAGATAATATAAAAGGAGAGCTCCGTCATTTGACACTGCAATTCGGCGATCGCCCGTAAAAATTCACACAAGACAACGTGAACATCGACCAGCCAACTAATCCAAATACTGCTTTCGCCATCAAATTTTGGGGAGTCCGTGGTCAAGTTCCAGCACCCGGACAAGAGACTTACCGCTTCGGTGGCAATACCTCCTGTCTCGAAATTAATGTTGGTCAACAACGCCTCATCTTTGACGGTGGTACGGGATTGCGCGTACTGGGCAATGCGTTACTAGCCCAGATGCCTGTTGAAGCGCATTTATTTTTTACTCACGCCAATTGGGATCGCATTCAAGGCTTTCCTTTTTTTGTGCCGGCGTTTGTACCGATTAATAGTTTTCATATCCATGGCACGGCAACCCATGAAGGTAAGTCTTTTGAAGAGAAATTAGTGAAGCAAATGCACGGGCCAAATTTTCCTGTGCCGATTCAAGTGATGGGGGCAAAATTAAATTTTCAGCCGCTCAAAGCAGGCGATGTTGTCGAATTGGATGCCGTAAAAGTTAGCAGTCATTTGTTGCATCATCAACATCAGGCGATCGGTTATCGGGTGACGTACAGAAATGTTTCCGTTGTTTATGCCACGGATAGCGATGTCGAGAATACTGAAAATCGCCATGCTCTCGCAGAACTCGCCAGAAATGCAGATTTATTGATTCTCAACACGCCAATCCCTTATTCTCATCAAGCAGATTTGTCTGCGTGGCAACAGCTTCTTAATTTTGCGACAGATATTAATGTCAAACAATTACTGTTTTCGACCCATGATCCCAACTGCCACGATCAGCATTTAGAGAAGCTAGAAGCGACATTACAAGCGTCTTATCCGAACGTGAAATTTGCGAAAGAAGGCGAGGCGATCGCCATGTCCGCGTAGAAATTTTATTTTTTGCCTAGAGATTTTGTTGTAGAGAAGTGTCACAATAGCAGATGTTGAGTTTGAGCCAGATCGCGCCATCAGCCTATGCTGCTAAAGTCCACCACTCGCCACGTCCGCATTTACACTGCCGAAATTCAGAAAAACGAATTGATTCCCAGTGATAAAGTGCTCAGTCTTGATATTGATCCTGACAACGAATTTATTTGGTCGGAAGAAACGCTGCAAAAGGTCTACCGTAAGTTCGACGACCTCGTAGAAAGTAATGATGGGGAAGACCTCACGGAATATAATCTACGGCGTATTGGGTCTGATTTAGAGGATTATATTCGTGATTTATTGCAGAAGGGGGAATTGACCTACAATCTCGATTCTCGTGTTATGAACTTCAGTATGGGTCTACCGCAAAAGGATCATCCTGATAGTAAAGGCCAGTTTTTGATGTACTAGTTTCAGAGTTGTTCAGAAACAATTGAGCACAGGTTAATAATTTCTTATTAAAAAGGGAGGCGATCGCCTCCCTTTTTTTGTCTGAAAATAATTTTGTAGCAATCAATATTGCTAACAAATTCTAATGAGATTGCATACCGAGCTGACCGCGAATTGCACCGTCAGGATATTGAGGATTGTGGACATTAATATAAAAATCACTAGGGTTGTTGAGAATGCGTTGGACGATGCCCATTTCGCCAGTCGGGAATTTACCCTCTTCGCCTTCAGTCAAACAATCAGCCGCATCACCATCCTCTGGCCCGGCTAAGACTGCTACAACGCCGCCATTTTCACCCATTGCACCTTCGTGAATATGAGCCGCGATCCCCTCGCCAACTGGTACAAGCTGAATGCCTGAGACAGTCAAAGCATAACAAAGCGTTGTTGGGTCGCCGTCAATGCCAAAAACATAACCATGACCTTTGCCATTTGCATCGCCGACCATCATGCTCGTGTCGCCGTCTTTTGCAACTTCCGAGCTACCGTCGAGCATTGTGTGCAGTAATGCGTTTGTATGTCCAGCAAAAGCGGCTGTCGGAACCATTGTGGCGATCGCCGCCGTCAGTAGACCCAATGTACGGCGCAATCCTTTATGTTGAAGCTTCATTATCAAGTCCTTTATCTATTTACAAGCTGGCCTCTAGTCACGACTAACCGTGCAGCAAGCTCACTACATAGAAATTACGTAAATAGTTAAGATCTGGATGCAAATATTGGGCATTATTCTAGCAAGCTACCAATTTCAAACTGCTTATATCTCAGAATTCAGAGACTAATGGCTGTTAGTGAAAGGACTAAGTTTTTAAAGACTAATTTCTTGTTGCTTGATGCCAATGATAAAAAAATGCATCTAAAATCGTGCTGAGTGACGTATTACGTAGTGAAGCGATTAAAACTTTGGCAATTCTAAAAGTCAAGAGCAGATTTGAAGACCAGTCTGAATGAGGGTTTATCACTACTTTCTAGAGAAATTATGATATGTTCTGGAGGTCTGTGGAAGCGCCCTAAATAAGGTTGAACCTGAGCAATTTGAGGTGACAAACAAAAGCACGTTTAGTAATGCGGAACTGTGGCAAGACTTTCGGTTTGGTAGCAATGATGCGCTCGGCGAAATTTATGCGCGTCATGCCAGTCTTGTTTATGGAGTTGCGTTGCAAGTTTTACGCAAGCCGACGGAAGCCGAAGATTTGACCCAAGATATTTTTGTGAAATTATTGTCTGCTTCTGGTTACGATCCGAGTCGGGGTTCTTTGAGGACGTTTTTGATTATTTTGACTCGTTCTCGGGCGATTGATCGGCTGCGCTCGCAAAAATCAGTAAAGCATTCGGTACGACCACTGTCTGGGACTGAGGCGATCGCCTCCCACGAAACACCAGAAGTTATAGTCGAAAACTTTGAGCAAGCTGAAACAGTCCAACTGGCTTTAGCAAAATTATCGGCGAGTCAGCGGGAAGTTTTAAATTTGTCATTTTATGAAGGACTAACCCAAGTGGCGATCGCCGAAAAGCTAAATAAACCACTCGGCACGGTCAAGTCAGCGGCGCGGCGCGGTCTATTAAAACTGAGAACACTGCTACAGGAGGACGGAATCGAATAGTCATGAGCGATCCTGTTACATCGGAACAAAAACAGCTATTGATTGCGGGTTATGTCCTTGGTGATCTTAGTCCAGAAGAGTTTGTGATTTTTGAAGATTTGCTGGCGAGCGATCCGAGCATCAAAGCTGAAATCGAACAAATGCAGACAGCGCTGGAGGTGGCCTATGTGACGGAAGTGAAGCCGCCAAGTCGTCTCCGAAATAATGTTGCGCAAGCTCATGCAGATCTTTTGGCTGATAGTCAGTCGCCTCAATTAGTAGCCGTTTCGCCAGTTCGTAATGCTTGGTTGCGTCAGGCTGTGGGGGCGATCGCCGCGAGCTTGATTGTGGGATTGAGCATTAGTAATTATGTGTTGTGGCGATCGCTGCAAAACCAAACAAGAGTCGTGGCTCAGTTGCAGTTAGTATTAATCTCGACAGCCAGTAGTCAAACACCCAGTGTCGCTCGGGTAAAAATTGATCCAGAGCGATTGCAAGCAATTTTGACTGTCGAAAATTTGCCGCCGTTAGAAGACAACAAAGTTTATGTGTTGTGGACAGTGGTCAAACCGAACACGCCAGTTACAACTGATGAGAAAAATGCCATTCTGACAGAAGTTTTTACAGTAGATCCACAAGGTGGTTTCTCGACACAAGTAGCGATGCCCAGTGTTTTTCGCAATTTGAATGCTGTCAAAGCAATGGCAATTACTGTCGAAAATCGGCAAGCTCCCCAACGCCACCAAGCGGCACCAATCTTAATCGCTCCCGTGGCAGACTCTATTTGATAAACCGCTAAAAAAATGAAGGCAAATCTATGGCGATCGCCTCCATTCTATTTCAGTCACATTACGCAACAAAGCGAATTTAACGATTAGCCAAAAGTGCGGCCATTCCAGCCCCACATCGAACCTTGCGCATCTGCAAACTCGATATAAATACGATTTTTCGCGACGCCCAAAGACTCACTGATTGCTGAACAAAAATCATCGCTCATCGCTTGGGTGCGATCGCCGCCCATTGTGCCAACACTTTTAATTTCCACATAACAAACAGGCTCAGTCGTGCCGCCAAAAGTCATCGCGACATCCGGCTCAAAAGCAGTCATCACATAGGATTCGGATTTGCCGAGGTGAGTGGATAGCTTCCCCGATAAATTGAGCAGCATCGATTCTACTTCCGCTTTATCCGGTGCTGGTAGAGAAGTTTGTACTTTGATTAGGGGCATTTTTTTAGATCTCCAAAATCAGTAAACAACAAGCTGTATTTCAGGGGACGCGACATTTTTGGGCGATCGCCGCGTCTCAACAAAATTAACCGCCGTAGCTCCAGCCAGTGCTTTCTAGATCAAGAATTTTGCCTTCGCGGTGAACGCCTGCGCCGATTACTTCGCCGACAAATACAGTGTGATCACCTTCTTCTACAGCACCGACTACTTTGCACTCTACATAACCGATGGAGTCTTTAATAATGGGGCAGCCTGTTGCTTCGCCTTCGTAAAATTCGATATCTTCAAACTTATTGCCGACACGACGCTTGGGCTTAAAGAAATTTGCCGCCACATCTTTTTGAGTATTGTCGAGAAAACTAAGGGAAAAAATGCCTGTTTTTTTCAGCATGGCATGGGAGCCAGAATCGGAGCGGACACAGTTGATCACAAGAGGTGGTTTGAAGGAGCCTTGCATGACCCAACTGGCGGTAAAACCGTTCATTTCATCGCCGTCCCGCACGCCGCAAATATATAATGCGTGGGGAATCTTGAGCAGTATTTCTTTTTTTGCTTTTTCGTCTAACATCTGGGGACTCCCGGTAGTCTTCAGTACAATTGCTCATTATCTTTACACACCATGCCCCATCCTTTCCCCCACCCTGATGTAGATTCTCGTGCTGTTCGCTGTGGCGTGATTACGGTGAGTGATACGCGATCGCCGGCTACTGACAAAAGTGGCAAATTAATTCAACAATTACTAACCGATGCGGGTCACGAGATTGGCTATTATGCGGTGATTAGAGATGACCCGGAGGCGATCGCCGCTCTTCTTAAATCCCTAACTGAAAAGAATTTGGCAGCTCTAATTTTAAACGGCGGGACGGGCATTGCCCCACGGGATAACACGTACGATGTTGTGGAAAAACTGTTAGTGAAAACGTTGCCGGGGTTCGGAGAGATTTTTCGGCAGTTGAGCTACGCAGAGATTGGGTCGCGGGCGATCGCCTCCCGTGCTGTGGCTGGAACCTACGCCAAGCTGATTTTGTTTTCCGTGCCGGGTTCGAGCGGCGCCGTGCGTTTGGCCTTAGAAAAATTGATTTTGCCAGAATTACGCCATCTCGTGCAGCAGCTTCACGGCTAAGCAAATAAGCTTGTCATCCCTAAGAATTTTGCGTAGTATCAGAGTCTAACCTTTGTTTTTCCCAAAAAATTTCTCGGTCGAGAGGACAAACTAACATGTCAGAATCTGCGAATAACCTCGATCAAATCCGTGACCTCCTCTTCGGCCAACAACTTGACGGCTATGGCGATCGCTTTGAACAGTATGGCGATCGCCTAGAACAAATCGAAACCGGTCTCAGCGAATTTCAAAGACAAATGCAGATCCAGCTCCAAGAACTTGACAACGCTATCGACGAAGAGTTAATTAACCTCAATCAAGGCTTAGAAAATAAACTTCAGCATTTTAGTGTCGCTAGCAACAACGAACTCGCCAAGATTGAACAAACGCTCAACGGCGAGATGGGCGGCTTCAGACAAGAGCTAAACAGCTTTCAAAAGGATTTTTCCAAAAAACATAGCGATATGCAGAGCGAGCTAGCAGGCATCCGCAAGAGTCTTGAACAAGAATTACATGTTCTCAAAGATGATATTTCTCACGCGTGGAATAATCGCTTCCGAGAAACCAACGAAGGCAAGCTGGCGAAAGATCAACTCGGTAAAATGCTCTTTGAATTTTCTTTGAAAACTCGCGATGGTAGCTTTTTACCCGAACTGCCAGAAGCTGTTCAAGAGCAAATTGAAGCCGAATTAGAGACTTAAAACTGACTTGATAGAATAGTAGGCAACTATTTTGTTGCTGTGCTTGTTTCAGTCTGCGCTGATCTGAGTGTTCTCACGCTGAAAGGGACTGTTATTAGCACAGTACTAACTGCAATATATGGCTTCTCGCTCTTCTCCAGAAAATTCTGACTTAAGCAATATTATCGAAACGCTACAAACGATTAGTGTTGCGTCAGAGCCTGTTTTGAGCACTAGTAAAGCAGAGGTAAAAGCTACAGAAGGCGAAGATGATTTGCTGCAGCAGTTGCTCGCGGATTTGGTGTTTGGGAGTGGTAAACAACCAGATTTTACGCCGCTGGAAACAAAAATTCGCAACCTCGAAGATCAGCTGCACGATCCAGAGCAAATTATTCAGTTGTTGTTGCCTGTGATCTCGGAGATTCTCAATCGTAAAATTGTCGAGTCGCGGGAAGATATTATTCGCGCGATTGTGCCGATTATTGATCAAGTGATCGTCGAGAAAACCCAAGAAGATAAATGGGCAATGATTCAGGCGATCGCCAACCTAATTCCCGGAGCGATTGAACAGCAAGTACGCAACACCCCCGAAGACCTAATCGAAGCACTAGCCCCAGCGATGGGAGAAATTATCAAGCAGCAAATTCGCCTTGAACGGGACGCTATGGTAGACGCGCTTTATCCTGTGATTGGCATGACGATCGCCAAATATATGCAAGAGGTCGTCCAAGAAATTAATACAAGAGTAGAAAGCACCCTGACGCCCAGCGGGATTCGCCGTAAAATTCGCGCCAAAATGAAGGGCGTTTCCGAAGCAGAATTGATTTTGCAAGAGTCGATGCCGTTTCAGGTTAAGGCTGTTTTTTTGATTCATAAGCAGTCAGGACTCATTATCTCAGCGGCTCATCAAGAAGCGAAAGATGCAGATATTGAAGGTGATCTGATGGCGGGAATGCTCACAGCGATGCGGAGTTTTGCCTCAGAATGCGTGCTGGATAGTGGTAAGGCATCGGAGCTACGGGAAATTGAGTACGAAAGTTTTCAAATCATTATGGAAGTGGCAGGGTATTGCTATCTTGCTAGCGTGATCAAAGGGGACACGGATCGGGGTTATATTCAGCAGATCCGCCAAACGCTGACTCAAATTATTCTTAAGCATGACCAGCATCATAGTATTCATGATTATTCCGGCGACCCAACGAGCATTAGCCCGCAAGTTCATGAAAAGTTAACTGATTTGGTGCATTATCAACCGAAAGAGCTTAGAAAAAGTCAGAAGCCACCGTTTGCTTTTTTGCTATTGCTGTTTATCCCTCTGGCTCTGTGGGGCGGATTTCACTTCGCTCACCAACGCCAACAACGTTTATTTGCGGCGATCGCCTCAAAAATCAATGTGGAATTAGATGTGGATCCGCAGTTAGCGGTGTACCCGATCCAGTCGGTGGCTAAAAAAGAAAAGGGCGATCGCCGGGTTTATCTCACTGGCAAAATCCCTTCCTTGCAGCTCAAAACCAAAGCTGAAGCGATCGCAGCTGAAACTATCCAAACCTTTGAGCAACCGGACTCGTGGCAGCTAATTAATGACATTGTGGCGGTCGATGCTCCCGCTGACCCAGAGGCGATCGCCGCCGAAATCCAACGTCTAGTAGCCGTACTCAATCAAGACAAAGATATTCTCGTTGCTGCCCAATACGACAATGCTCAAGGCCAAGTTACCTTAACGGGTCATTTCCGCACCGAAGCCAAACTCAAGCAAGCAACCGACAGCTTTAGTCGTATTCCGGGCGTCAAAACTATTTTTGTGCCTTTCCTCGCCAAGGAATTTCCCATCGACCAGCGATTGTATTTTGCGGATAATTCTGCCGCACTTAATCCGAAAGACAAACAAGAAAAGCTCCAGTCCATCCAAGCTTTTTTTAAGCAATATCCCCAAGTTAGAGTCCGAATTGTTGGTCATACTTACCCGACAGAAACAAAAGAGAATGTGCGTTTGGCGCAACAACGGGCGATCGCCGTAGAACAAGCCCTCATTGAAGTTGGTGTCGATCCAGCCCAGTTAGAAGTAGAAGGTGCGCCCTCTTCTCCAGCCAACCTCACCCAAGCAGATGCGCCTTGGCTGAGTCGTAGTGTTCGATTTGAGCGTATCATGGAGCAGCAGTAGCACAACAACGACCAAATGGCAGTGATCACGAAAAAAATTTGTATGTTAGGTGATTTCGGGGTGGGCAAAACCAGCCTGATTCGTCGCTTTGTGGAGCAATCTTTTTCGGATGAATACCTATCTACTGTCGGCGTTAAATTGTCCCGTAAATCTGTAACCTTTGCTGACTCGGAAGCTGAAGCTAAGTTGCTCATTTGGGATATCGAAGGGCAAACAAAGTTTAAGGCGATCGCCGCTTCTTATCTACAAGGTGCAGCAGGCGTTGTCATTGTTGGCGATGTCACCCGCTCCGAAACTATTCAGCATTTTCAAGATCACCTACAGTTGTTTTATGGTGCAAATCCTGACGGCAAGGCCGTACTTGTGTTGAATAAAACAGATCTAATCGAACCTCAAGTCAGCCAAAAATTAGACGATTTTCTCCATAGTGCGATTGATAACGTACTTGGTATTTATCAAGCTTCTGCAAAAACAGGGAGAAATGTTGACGCAATGTTTGAAACCTTGGCAAAAGAGTTGATAATAGCCCCATAGGCCGCCACTAAACTACCCTAAATTTCCCATGCCCTCCTCACTTCCAGATCACTTGGTTATTCCGCCCCAAGTGGGATATCTGCTACTGGGTGAACAACTCAAAGTGCTTGAATTTTCTGAGCATGCGTTGCATTTCGCTGAGGCACCAGAGCATTTGGCAAAAAATGAGCCTGTTTGGAAATCTTTTCCTGAGTTGGTGGGCGCTGAGGAGTTGTTAGAAAAAATTCGCACAGGTCATCTCGGCGAATATGAATTAAAAGAAGTGGCGCGGGATCAGCTGTATTTCAATTTGTACGCGAGCCGGATCAAAGATTTTTTGGTGGTGCTATTTGAAGATGTGACGGAGATGATGCAACTCAAGCAATCTCTCGTGCAGCGGGCGAATGAGGCCGAGTTGTTGTTGGGGGCTTTGAGCAATTCGAAGGATTATCTCGACAAGGTGATTTTATCGATGGATGATGCGCTGATCATTACAAGTGAGCTGGGCAACATCAAAACGGTCAATCAAGCGGCTTTGGAGATGTTCGGCTATGGGCAACAGGAATTTGTTGGGCAGTCTTTTCAGTCGTTTTTACCGCCGGAAGCGTGGCAATCTGGGTTAGCGCCTGAGGCGATCGCCGCCCAACAGTCCGACATCAAAAACATCGAAGTAGACTGTTTTGCGAAAAGCAGAAAGCCAGTCAGTGTTGAGTTCAATTGCTCTCGTGTACTCACAGATCTAGACCAAAATCAGTCTTTTATTTATGTCGGGCGTAATATTACTGAGCGCAAATTAGCCGAACGCAAACAACAAAAGGCGATCGCCAGAGAACGAGAATTAATCGAACTCAAAGCCCGATTTCTATCCATCGCTTCCCACGAATTTCGTAACCCCATTGGCAGCATTTTGATGTGTGCCGAAATTCTTCAAAACCCGAAAGCCAAACTCAACGACGAAGAACACGACATGTACGTCGGTTTTATCGAGCAAGCGGGCACAACCCTTAAAAACGTGATGGAAGACGTTTTGGTTTTGAGCAAAGCCGATGCCGGAAAAATAGATTTTCAGCCTAAACCAATCGACCTTCGCGCCTTTTGCGAAGAGTTGATCCAGCAAATTCATTTGTCCATGGACGATTCCCGGATTTGTCTGCACTACCGCGCGCCTAGCGATGATATCCATTTAGATCGCAAACTACTCCAGCAAATCTTACAAAATCTTTTATCAAATGCCCTAAAATACTCCCCGGACAGCGACGTTGTTGACTTCATTGCACAACCCAATCCCAACACTGATGGGCAAATTGATTTTGTGATTCAGGACAAAGGTATTGGTATTCCAGCCGAAGATTTAGAACTGATTTTTGAGTCCTTTCATCGCGCCGGAAATGTCGGTGAAATTCCCGGTACAGGTCTCGGCATGACCATCACTTACAAATCAATTCAACTGCATCAAGGCACTATTCACATCAAAAGCAAAGAGCAGCAGGGCACAACTGTTACTGTCACGCTGCCTTGCCAAGCCGCATAAATTGCCCGGTGTGCGTTTGACCTTACAAATCTGAAAATCTGGGGTAGGATTCATACATCCAGACCTTTTTTAACTTTTCCGTTGTACCCTCGTAGCGAACTATGGCAGATAATAAACCCGATGTAACGCGCGATCGCCTAGGCAACATCGAACAAATTCGAGATGTTCTCTTTGGCCAAAAAGCGCAAGAATATGATCAACAGTTCACCAATTATGATCGACGCCTCGACAAAGTCGAAACCGATCTGACCCAGCTCCAAATTGAAACCCGCGATCGCCTCCGCAGCCTCCAAGACACCTTTTCTACTGAACTGCGCAACACCCTCGACTCCTTAGAAAAAAAACTCAAGTATCTGAGTCTCACAACCCACGAGACCACTAGTAATCTCCAGCAACAGCTACAAGACACAAACGGTGATAACGACAAAGAACTAACAGCCCTAAGCAAGTCAGTTGACGACAGAAGCGCGTTGCTCAAAGAACAATTGGCAGAAACGAGAGAGCAGTTTGATACCGATTTACAAACTCTAAAAGAACAACTTTTCCAAGAACTCGAAAAAGGCTTTTCGTTCCTCAAAGAATCTAAAGTATCTCGCGCGGTACTCGCAGAAGTTCTTTTTGAAATGTGTATCAAAGTCAAGGGTAGTGATGTCTTTCCCGCGATGGAGAGTGAGGAGGCTGTACAAACCAGTTTCTTACTGCCTGATGAACAAAGCGAATAGTCTTAGACGCTGTCACTTTCCTCTTACAATCAAAGGATGATTTCGCCCAACTAAACTAAGGAATAGCGCTAAACCTTAAATCACGATCAGGTGCAACTATCTGCCAGAAAAGAGTATCCCTTGATGTCCCAGTCTTTGCCTCTGCTACTAATTCCTGACCATATTGGTTATGTCCTTACGGATCAATCTTTATCTGTTGTAAGGTTTTTGCCACAGATGGCGAATTACGTAGAGGCACCAGAATTATTAGCTATTGCTGAGGATTTGCGGGAAGGTTTTCCTGAACTGTATGGTTTAGAAAATATTTTTGCGGAAATTTTTAGCGGACAGCGGCAGCAGTTTTCTGTGAAAGCGATTAATCGTACGCTCGCGGATGGCAAAGTTGTTTATCTGGATTTGTACTTTCGCGGCTATCTTGCACCGGCTAGTGACGGGAATACGTCTGAGGCATTTTTGATTATGTTTGTCGAAGATGTCACGGACAAGATGGCGTTGGAACAAACTTTGGTGCAGAGCAATAATGAAACATCGCTGTTGATGACTGCGCTGGAGAATTCGAAGCAATACGCGAATACGATTATTGAGTCGATGGCGGAAGCGTTGGTCGTGACGAATTTGCAGGGGGAGATTTTACGAATTAACCCAGTCACGGAGCAAATGCTGGGCTATGCTGAGGCGGAACTTTTGGGGCGATCGCTGCCGGAGATTTTGGGGACAGCGGAAGCGCAATTATTAGATTATGATGCTCTGATTTTGTTGGTAACGCAGAATTCTAAACAGCGTGTGGAAGTGAATGCGATCCACAAATCGGGTGAGCGGATGATTTTGTCGTTTTCTTGTTCGCGTGTTGATCAGGATATGAATGTGTCGGAGCTTATCTATGTTGGTCGTGATGTGACCCGCGATCGCCTCGCCCGAAAAAGACTATCGACTCAGTATGCGATCGCCAGCACCTTATCCGAAGCATCCTCCGTTGATTTGGTGACCAATAACGCTCTAACTGCAGTGTGTGAACAGCTTGATTTCGACCTTGGTGAATTGTGGGTGCCCATTATTCCGAGCGAAATTGACCCGATTCAAAATCCTGTCATTCAAGCCTATCCGCCCGCTTTGGCTTATTTGCAACGCAAACATGTCGTTGCGCCATCGGGTGCGCAAATCGCAAAATTTTTAGAGATTAGTAGCCGCGTGTTGCTTACTCCAAATGCAGGTTTAGCTGGGCGAGTTTGGAGCCACAAAATTCCCCACTGGATTTATGATCTGGGCGCAGATCCGGATTTTGGGGAGCAATCTTTTGCCCATCAAGTCGGCTTGTCATCGGCGTTTGCGTTCCCCATCGTGGCGGATCAAGAAGTGCTAGGGGTGATGACTTTTTTTGCCAGCCAACGTCGTTCCGATGACCCAGAGCTGTTACAGATGGTCGGCTCGGTTGGACAGCAATTAGGGCAATATATCCGTCGTAAACAAACGGAAGATGCCCTCAAGGAACAGCAGCGTCAGACCGAAAGTTTGCTCTTAAACATTCTGCCAGAAAGCATCGCCACGCAGCTCCGACAGTCGGGTCAAACGATCGCCAAACAATTCGATTCTGCAACAGTTTTATTTGCCGATATTGTAGGTTTTACTCAATTTGCCTCAGGTCTCTCGCCGATCGAGGTGGTCGAGATTTTGAATACTATTTTTTCTGATTTTGATACGCTCACGGAAAAATATCAGCTAGAAAAAATCAAGACAATTGGTGATTCTTATATGGTGGTTGGTGGTTTGCCAGAGCCACGTCCTGATCATACTCAGGCGATCGCCGAAATGGCCTTAGACATGCGCCAAGCTCTGATGGATTTTAATCAGCAAACAAACAACACTTTACAGTTGCGGATCGGCATTAATAGTGGGGCGGTAGTCGCTGGTGTAATTGGCCAGAAAAAGTTTATTTATGATCTTTGGGGAGACACCGTAAATATTGCTAGCCGGATGGAATCCCATGGTTTGCCGGACAGAATTCAGTGCAGTCACGCAACTTATCTGGAGCTTCTAGATCGCAATTATGAATGGGAAACTCGCGGCGAAATTCCAATCAAAGGTAAGGGACTGATGAGGACTTATTTTCTCAATGGCCGCACGGATTGAGTTTTCTGGTCAAATCGCTTACTTAAACCGCCAAGAATTGCTGAATCACGTCTTGACTTAATTCGTTAGTGTTGCCGGAAGCGACGATACCGCCCTTTTGCATGGCGTAATAACGGTCTGCTTGGCGAACAAAGTGCAAGTGCTGCTCGACCAAAAGTACAGAAATTCCGGTTTCAGCAATGATTTGTTTTACTGCGGCTTCGATTTCTAAAATGATTGAGGGCTGAATCCCTTCGGTCGGTTCGTCGAGAATCAATAATTTGGGACGACCCATCAAAGCGCGGGCGATCGCCAACTGTTGCTGCTGGCCACCACTAAGATCACCGCCCATCCGGTTCAGCATTTCTTTTAACATCGGAAAAAGATTGAGAATTTCTGAAGGGATATTGCTCTTATTCCGTCGTCCCTTTGGTAAAGCTTCCAAACCCAATAACAGATTTTCTTTGACAGACACTCTCGGAATCACTTCTCGCCCTTGCGGCACATAACCAATACCCATTCTGGCGCGGCGATCAGTCGGCAAAGCATTGACCTCTTCCCCCAGAAAATTTAGCTTGCCAGTGCGCGGCGGCAACAACCCCATAATGGTTTTAAGCAACGTCGTTTTACCAACACCATTACGTCCGATCAAACACACCATCTGGCCTTGGGGTACATTCATATCCACATTACGCAGAATATGACTTTCGCCATAATACACATTCACACCAGAGACATTCAAAATGGGCGTATCGGTTGGAGTCATAGTTTCGAGCACAATAAAAAAAAGGGAGCAAACTTTAAGGTCTAATCATAAACAATAAAGTCTGCTCCAATTCGTAACGAATGAGTCAGTCAGCTAATTTTTTAGAGAAAGCCATTCAGAACGATTTAAAGTTCACCGCAGTCTGCGATAACGATTGGCTGATCGGTTGCGCCACTACGGGAACCGTGGGATTCGATGGTTTTAATGACATCCATGCCTTCGACCACTTTGCCGAAAACAACGTGCTTACCATTGAGCCAAGGAGTGAGAGCGGTGGTGATAAAAAACTGGGAACCGTTAGTACCGGGGCCAGCGTTTGCCATGCTCAACAAACCGGGAACGTTGTGGCGTAATTCGAAGTTTTCGTCTTCAAATTTCTCGCCATAAATAGATTCGCCGCCAGTACCGTTGCCTTTAGTGAAGTCACCGCCTTGGCACATGAATTCGGGGATAACACGGTGGAAGCTAGAGCCTTTGTAATGGAGGGGTTTGCCCTGGGTGCCAACGCCTTTTTCACCGGTGCAGAGGGCACGGAAATTTTCAGCCGTTTTGGGGACGGTGTTCGCGTAGAGTTCGAAAACAACGCGGCCAGCACTTTCGCCACCGATGGTCATGTCAAAAAATACTTTGGGATTGTCTTGCTCGCTCACGATTGCTGTTCCTAAATATTGAGGTTTTAATCAACTGGTACTTTAACGTAACTTGTGGGCGATCGCCTTTAATTCTTATGAACGAGCCTGTCCTAAAACTGCTCATAATGACCACCAATGGCAAAAACATAGATGTATTGATCATCGAACTTGTAAATGAGGCGATCTTTCTTGCTGAGATGCCTCGACCAATACCCCGCCAACTTATGTTTTAAAGCTTCGGGTTTACCCGAACCGATCCTAGGATCATCACTGCGCCGCATTTCTTTGAGTATTTTACGGAGAGATTCATGTAGTTTGGCATCCTTTTGCCGTAGTTCTTCGTACACATCCCAAGTCTTGCCCTCAAAGACCAAGGATTTCATCCATTTCCTCCACCGTCGGTTTATATCCTTGGCATTGTGAGTGGGTGGCGGAAGAAGTCTGTATTTGACGCATTAATTCGCTATTTTGCAGAACATACAGTGTTTCTTCATCTCTTTCCCAATCCTCAGCGCTCATCACGACAAAATCAGCACCATTGCGACGGGTTACCTTGAGAGGTTCATGATCTTCAGTAACTTGTTCAACCAAAGATTTTATGTTGTCACGAAATTTATTAACGCTAATACTATTCATCTCGACACCATTCATCTTGTACGGTATTACGGTACATCATAGCAATAATCTTGAGGAAACTGAGATTCTTTATAGTTTTCGATCGCCTTTAATTCTTGTTACTTTCGCCTAAATTCGAGGGGCAAAATAAATAAATATTGTGGTGCTCTGTAATCTAAAAAGATTGGAGGCTACACTGCGAACGTAAAGGCTGAACCTGAATGTATGGTTGACTCGTTGAATAGTGTTGCGCCAAATTATCGCCGGATTCTCTGGGTAGTTGGTTTTTCGCCTCTTTTACCGCAGTTGATGGGGAGCGCGTTTAATATTTGGTACAACGTCACGCGTATTCAACCGTTGCTATCGCCGGAGCAGCAACAGGTTTTGACGGTCACAATTCTTTTTTATAATTTGCTGGTTTATCCGGCGGCGATCGCCCTGTGGGTTTCTTGGGTAAAATCTTTGGGCAAACCGATTGAAGCGCTCCGACATAGTGAGCCAATTTCTTCAAAACGCTTAGCTAGAGCGAGGCGACGAGTTTTGAATTTGCCATGGTTTGGCACAGCTATTTCGGCAGTGAGTTGGTTTCTCTGCATTCCGGTTTTTATCACTGCGCTGGCGATCGCCCCCGGTCAACCCGATGCCAATATTTTTCTATATCTTCTTGTTTCAATCACCGTTTCTGCCCTAATTGCCGTCACCCAGAGCTTTTTCGCGATTGAACTCGTTTCCCAGCGATGGCTCTACCCCGTACTTTTTCAAAATACCCGCATTACTCAAAATCTCGGCTCCCATTCGCTATCTCTAAATCAGCGCGGCTTGCTAGTCGTGATTTCGGTTGGCATCTGTCCCATTATTTCGCTGCTACTCCTGTTGTCAGTGCCGCCGCCGGATGATTGGCAAAATCTTTGGTTCGCCTTCACCGTCGGTTTGATCGGCATTAGCTTCGGCTTTGTCAGTGCATGGATGTTGGGGCGAGCTGTCGTAGAACCGATCATGGCCTTAAAGCAAGCTTCCCAAGCTGTTGTAGCCGGAGATTTGACGACGCGGGTTCACCTCAAACGAGCAGATGAATTTGGGTCACTGATCGATGAATTCAACCAAATGGTGTTTGAGCTTCAGGAAAAACAAGAATTGCAAGACATGTTCGGTCGCCATGTCGGTCAACAAATTGCCCAGCAAATTCTCCATCAAAACCCAGAGTTAGTCGGCGTCGAACAAAATTTGACTGTGATGTTTACCGATATTCGGAATTTCACCGCCCGTAGTAGTATTTCGCGCCCAGAGGATACCGTTGTTTTGCTCAATCGTTTTCTGACGATCATGGTGGAGATTGTGGAGCAAAAAAATGGCGGGATGGTTAATCAGCTGTTGGGCGATGGTTTTATGGCGCTCTTCGGAGTGGGTGAGTCAAATGATAGTCATGCTTTGCAAGCGGTCAACGCAGCACAAGATATGGTGCGAGGCTTAGAGATTTTAAATCAAGAATTAATTGCGGAAAATATTGAACCCCTCGCCATCGGTATTGGCATTAATACGGGGATGGCGATCGCCGGGAGTATTGGTTCACCGCAACGGATGGAATATACAGCAGTCGGGGATACGGTGAATGTCACGGCACGCATTGAATCTTTGACGAAAACAGTCGGGCGATCGCCACTATTTACCGACACAACCAAACAATTATTACCAGCTCATTTAGATAAGCACATTGTTTCTTTAACGCCGCAATTGGTAAAAGGAAAATCAGAGCCAATCCCAATTTATACGCTCAAAATAAAAATATAAAGCGATGACCAAACATGTTTTGATCTCGCTCAATCTCACAAAAAAACTCTCAAATTACGGCGTTGCATAATTGAGAAAGGAAAAGGAGGAAAGTATGCAACGCCAAAAGAAGAGGCGATCGCCCTAATCCTTGCCTCACTAATCTGCAAAGCTGTGGTGAACTTTCTAAAATAGAAAAATCATCTTTCATCCTAATTTTTTTGACGACTAATGACCCAGCAAACCCCTTGGAAAGTCTCGTTGCTCTACGACAGCGCCTGCCCCCTCTGTATGCGAGAAGTGAACTTTCTCCGCCGCAAAGATAATGGTCGAGGATTGGTGAAATTTGTCGATGTGGCCAGCGATGATTATCGCCCAGAAGACAATGCAGGCGTTTCTTTTGCCGCCGCGATGGAACGCATCCATGCAGTACTTCCTGATGGCACAGTATTAAAAAATGTCGCTGTATTTCGGTATGTTTACGAAGTGCTGGACATGGGCTGGATATATGGACTAACCAAGATTCCGCTTATCGGTAAAGCAGTAGATGCAGTCTATGGCGTTTGGGCAAAATATCGATTGAAAGTCACAGGTAGACCAGATCTGATTACATTGATCCAAGAGCGAGAAGCTCGGCTCACTTGTGGTGTTGACGATCAATGTCGTGTTTGATTGAGCGCAGAATCTCGTAAACTTAGCGGGGAATAATCAACTGTTCAATCTGGATAAAGACCTCACCCGGCAAAATAATGGCGGTCTCTCGAAAACTAACAAAGCCTTTATAGGTCGTTCGGTCGATTGCGACTCCTGTCACGTACTGAGCGCGTACGGCATGGACGTAGGCATAGTTGTAATAAATCTGCTGGGCAGCCCGCAATAAACTAGGTTCAACTAACACAGGGGAACATCTCAGCGATTAAGATTTTCCTCCTCAGAATACGCTTAGATCGTCTTGGAGATCAAGAAGACAATAAGAAGAATAACGGGGAATTGTCACGAGTGATCGCAGAATGGTTAAAATAATGGGGTACAACCCAGTAGCGTGCAGCGTCAGGGAGATCTTGTCATGGCAGTATTAACGAAAACGCCCCAAGAAATTGAGCACATGAGTGCATCGGATGTGGCAGATTTGGCAACTCGTTTGGAACAGGATGATTATACGAGCCCTTTTGAAGCTTTAAAAGATTGGCACCTACTACGGGCGATCGCCTTCCGCAGACAAGATTTGGTAGAGCCTTATTTGCACCTCCTCGATTTTGAAACCTACGACGAATCGTAAATGCTCAAGGGGAAAAAGATTGTTGTCGGCATTAGCGGCGGCATTGCGGCTTACAAAGTTTGTGATGTAATCTCGCGCTTATTTAAAGATGGCGCAGAAGTACGAGTTGTTCTAACAGACTCGGCTCAACGGTTTATCACTCCTTTGACGGTGGCTACGCTCAGCCGTCACCCTGCTTACACCGACGACGATTTTTGGGATAGTCACCAACCCCGCCCGATTCATATTGATTTGGGGGAATGGGCAGATCTGATTTTGCTCGCTCCCCTGACTGCAAATACACTCGCGAAGCTCAGCTTGGGTTTGGCGGATACGCTACTGACTAATATTATTTTGGCGTCCACTTGTCCAGTGCTTGTCGCTCCGGCGATGAATACTGACATGTGGCAACAGTTTTCGGTGCAAGCGAATTGGCGCAAACTTCAGCAAGATCATCGCTATTATGTGCTGTCGCCGAATAGTGGTCTCCTAGCTTGCGATCGCCGGGGCAAAGGTCGGATGGCAGAACCGATTGAACTGGTTCGAGCGGCGCAATCTCTGATCCATAGTCGCGGTCGAGCCGATCTTAAAGACATCAAAATTTTGATTAGTGCTGGCGGTACAAGAGAGCATTTCGATCCGGTGCGGTTTATCGGCAATCCTTCTACCGGAAAAATGGGTCTGGCGATCGCCACCGCGTCAGTGTACCGAGGCGCAAATGTCACAATGGTTCACGGCCCGATTGAGTCACGTTTGCTTGAAAATTTGCCAGAAATTGCGCGTTTTCCAGTAGTCAGTGCCGCCGAAATGGAAGCCCAACTATTACAACAAGCCGAGCAATTCGACTGGATCATTATGTGCGCAGCCGTCGGTGATGTGCGGTCAATGACTAGTTACGATTACAAATTGCCCAAGGCAGAATTACCTCAATCTTTAGAACTAGAGCCTATTCCAGACATCGCAGCGCAGCTCGGCCAGCAAAAGCGAGCCGACCAAAAATTGATTGGTTTCGCCGCCCAAACCGGTGAATTGACTGCGCCCGCCGTTGAGAAATTGAAACGCAAAAAATTAGATGCGATCGCCGCCAATACCGTCGGTCAGCCCGGATCTGGATTTGCCAGCGAAACTAACGAGTTAGTTTTCATCGACAAAGCCGGACGCAAAGCAACCATTCCTTCCGCTAGCAAGTTGGCGATCGCCCACCATCTGCTCGACTTTATTAAACAAATGTAGAGTCAAGTTCAGCCGTAAAATCATCGCGAAATTTTTACCGACCGAAAAAATCAATCACCTGCACTTTTGTCCACTTCGTATTGTGTCGCGCCAAAAACTCCTGATGGTTAGGGTGAGGCGAATACACATCCAGATCATCATTGCTTTTTAATTTGACGTAGAGTCCAAGC
>JBARRZ010000318.1:0-6320 GCA_049644465.1 Limnothrix sp. | reverse complement strand
GTGTGGAGCAGATCATCGCGGTTCATATTCGGTTTGCGCGGTAAGCCTGCGGTGATGACGACGATATCCGACTCAGCCGTATCATCATAAGAATTTGTGCCCAGAATGGTCTTATCGTGACGTTCCAAACCTTGGGCTTCGTATAAATCCAGAGCCAGACCCTGCGGTAAACCCTCGACGATGTCTAGCAACACCACATTCGCGAGATTTTTTTCAGCAATACGCTGGGCGACAGTACTCCCGACTTTGCCTGCGCCAATCACCGCCACTTGAGGTGTTTTGTGCAAAATAGAAGAGGCGGCGATCGCAGACATAGATTTTCTCCTGAAACTTAAACAAGCTCTAATTGATCAAGACGTAGCCAAACGCTAGGGGTTGGTGTGTAGAAACGAACCAGAGCATATTCCTCGTTCATATCAAGGACTTCTCCCTTACTCTCAAAGAAATAAGCCGGAAAACGGGAATCACTCGCCTTCGCTTCCAAGCTATTGATGAACTGCTCTTTGAGTACCCTAACGAGGCTACCTTTTTTCAGTTTAGCCGCCATAATTGTTGCGTTCTCCTAAGTGTGACGAATTTATTCTAAATCTTAATGGGGTTGTACTTCAGCAGAGAAGTCTTTTATCTTCTCAAATTCGAACGCGCCTGCAAGGGAACCCCAGACAATTTCGTCAGTAACTGGATCACGGCCTCGGTCGATGCTGATTAAAGCATTTTCTGTAATTTCAAAACTGTTGTCGAGGTAACTATCTTTGTTGTTGCGCACTACTTTGCAGCCTTTGCCGGCTTGGACAGTGCCTTGAAAATTTGTGCCGCTCCAAGTGACCAACATATCGCAGCCGGGCATGGGGTCGAGATCTTCCATGCTGAATTCTTTCAGTTGTGCTGGATTCCGTGCTGCGCCGACAAACTTGGCTTTGGCTTCATCTTTGGGTTTGTAGTGGATTAGTTCGAGGTGATCATCGACGGGTTTGATGTGAAAAACACGCAGGCGATAGGGATCTGAGGTGTCTGAGCTATAGGCTTGTTCGAGATAGAGGCCTTGTCCTTCAAAGAAACTGTTGGGCAGGGAACGCATACAAACTTTGATGTGGGCAAAGAGTGGGGGGTTGGCGATCGCCTGGGCCATGTTAGAAAATTCGCCGGCCATGCAACGGGCAAGGGCGATCGCATCTGTGGAGTGAGACATAAATTTTTTTGTTATTTTCTTCTGGATTATTATCAAACATCAAATAGCGTTGTCGCTTTTAACGTAAATAATGTTTAGGTACGGGGACTGAGAATTTACGAGGTTTTATTCTAAAGGTTCGGCAAAAATCAGTAGGTAGCCAGCGAGCGGGCGGCGGTTACGAACGCCAGTATGGGCTTTAAGTTCTTTGGCATTTTTACCGATTAAAAGGTGAGTCGCATCACCGCTATCGACCATTGCGCCATCTTGTACACCGAGGGCGATCGCCATCTCGACCATTCCTGCGTCAGTAATCTCTTCAAAAGCGATAAGATACAGCGTTTTATTGTCATTATCAATTCCCATAAAAGTGCGGGGAATCGGGTCAGCAAAGCCACTCATTGCGCCTCGATTTGCTTGGCCTTGGGAAATAGAAACACCCTGTACACCAATCCCTAAAACGGCGGTTTGTAAGCTTTCAAGGGATGGCGGTTTTTGGGTTTCTAAACGGGCCTCGCCTGCTTGATCCCACCACAATAAATAGCTGTGCTCATGACGATGACTGGCTTGGCCATCAATCACTAATGTTTCTAAAGTGCTGACTGGATTACCGGGAATGGATCGCCAAATTTGCGGTGGCTCGTAGCGAGTCGTATTGACGAAAATAGCGGGATTTTGTCGTTGCAACGCCCAATCGGCAATCTCTAAGCGAAACAGGCGATCGCCCACCGATTGTTCTAAAGGCTTCTCTGGCAATGGAAAATCTGGCTGACGATGCTGCATCTCGACGCCCGACTCGTTCCACTTCACCCGCACCGCCATCATGCGACCCTTGCCAAGGCGATCTGGAATCGGACGTACCAGCAAATCAATCCCTTGATAGAGCGGTTGCCAATCTTCTGTCACTGCAGGCCGCAGCGATCGCACACCAAAGCCAGCCGCAAGAATAAGTAGCAACACACTAACGCCACTAATTTTCCACCAACGTTTTGTTTTTTTAGGTGATTTCGAGATTGATTTTGATTGCATCAATTCTGTCAAATTAATAATTTCTAGTATCTCGTATTCGTTAGTTTAGCGATCCAATCGGCGGCGATCGCCCCTGAATGTGGGCAGAGATCCTCCCCTCCAGAACCGAAAAAATCGAGTAACCTAATGACAGAACAAACCTCACCGACAGGCCGCTCTCCATAAGCTCACGCAATTTAATTTATCCCTAACTTCACAACTGCATGGTCAAAGCAACCGCACAAATTCGCACAGATCTCACCAAGATCACAGATCGAGTCACTAGTCTTAAGCACACCCTCGAAGAGCTGTACACCGGTTATCTTGATAGCCTTGGGGCAAGTTTTGAACGCCAATTAGTGCTTGCCAGCTATCAGCTTTGTACTCGCGTTTACCCCCAAAAGTTTTTAGAACTCTCTTACGATCAACGGCAAAAAATGCAACAAGCATTACGCCAAATCGGCCAAGAAACCCACGCAACCCTCAGTAGAGTACTCACCAATCCGCCCCCAGAAGAGCCAGACGCCACAGAACTTTTGTTTAAAGAAGAGCTTGAAGATAGCGATGACGAAAGCGTGGAAAAAGAATTGTTAGAGGTCTTTGGCACCATTGATGAGGCGATCGCCGAAGCTGACCCAGACGAAGAACAGCAAAATTCTTCCGACAAGCCAGAGGAGCAAAAACGCCGCGCTGAAATGTCCGAATTAGCCGAACGCATTGCCGAAAGTTTGGCCGATATGATGCAGGCGCCCCAAGAGGCAGAACCAATCGATGACGATAGCCCAGAGCAGTTAGTTCAGTGGTTTAAAGCAACAGAAAAAAATATTCGCAAAGTCCTCAATCAAGGCTCCCGTAATGCGAATCGTCTTTTGCAAAGTAACGAGATTTTAGCGAAAAATATTCCAGAACATGTCCTCGATCTCGCGATTCAAAATAACCCTCAGCCCAACGCTTCGCAACAAGCCAGTAACTTGGTCAATATGGTGATCGAAGCGGATATGGGTCAGAAAAAAAAGCGCAGAATACGCGTGACTGCGATTCACATGAAGCTGACTGAAATTGAGTTTGGGGATGCCCAAGTATCAAGCAAGCGTCACCAGATCCGTGAGCAACTAGCCAAGGTTAAAAAACTTATAAAACATTATAAAAAATCGAAAAAAGATCTGGCGATCGCCGAAGCAGAAACAGCATGGCGGTCTAGCTGGCACGAAGAATAAACCAGCAACTTAGTAATTCTAAAATCTTGAAATTGAAGTTTAAGGTGCAAGCCGTTGTCGCGACCATTGCCCTTCAGTATCCAAAGTGAAGACAAGCCGATCATGCAAGCGACTAGGGCGACCTTGCCAAAACTCTATTTTGTCAGGCAGCACTTGAAATCCACCCCAATGCTCTGGGCGTGGAATTTTTTTATCCTGATACTTCGCCTCAAGCGCCGCAAAATTTTGCTCTAATACTTCACGGTCGGCGATCGCCTCACTTTGAGGAGAAGCCCAAGCCCCGAGCTGAGATTTGCGAGGACGACTATAAAAATAAGCATCCGAAGCCGCCGCCGCAACCTTTGCCACACGCCCCTCAATCCGCACCTGTCTTTCCAGCGGTTCCCACCAAAAAACAAGCGACGCAAAACCCGTATCAATTAGCTCCTGACCCTTGCTGCTAGCGTAATTCGTAAAAAAGACAAAACTCTGCCCATCAAAATTCTTGAGCAAAACAACCCTTGCCCTAGGCCGTCCATCAGGCGAAACAGTCCCCAAAATCATCGCATTAGGCTCACGAATTTCCGACTCAGTCGCCTCTTGAAACCATGTGGCAAACTGCTTAAGAGGATTGTTATTAACATCATCCTCATGGAGACCATCACGAGCGTAATTTTGGCGTAAATCGCCAATATCTATAACCATAAAAATCACGAGAGAAAAACGTATCGTATTCTAGCTTAGTTTTTCAGAGAAACAGAACGCAAAAATAGCGCTTTTCATTCCAGCCAATATCGCCGCTTTTATTTTGTAAAGCCTATAGAAAAAGACGTTAATAATTGAAAATAAAAACTTTGACTTACTTTGTCAACTCAGTTTAGAGACCAAGACGCAACTGCTTGAGACGGTGTTGAACTTGTGGATCTAGACTATTTAATAAATGTCTACCACGGTTTGATTGGCGGGTCTTGCTATTTTCGCGCGATCGCCGACTAGCAGCAGCAACCTCAGATTGTAATTTCAAGGAAGACATCCATTCAGCCCCATAACCGACGACCGTGTGGCGCTGGGCTTGGTCGGAGGTGGCGACAATAATACGGGAAGGCAAAGTATAAACGTGACGAAAATTAGCGCAGGCTCTCTCTATATATGTGTCGGCGGTTTCAGAAAAAGCGGTGTAGTAAACGGATAAAAAAGGCGTATGCTCTTCTTCTTGGCTCGGCGTTTGCTTGTATTGCGCGTCAAAAACAATCTTTGTCTTGTAACAGTGGTGCGAGGCGTAGTTGATCAGGGCTTCAATGAGTTCGTATCTGGCCATCTCTAGACCATGGCGATCGCTGGTCACTTTTAGGTTATTCCAAGCGCCGATCACGTTGTAACCATCGACCAAGACAAGGGCTTCGGGGGATTGGGATTTCATGACTCAATTGCTAACCTCCGTACTAAATGTTTAAAAAATCTTAACAAGTACTTTATCCTAGCAATTTTTATGGTGCTGTCGCGGATCAGACCGTTCCGCAAACACTAAAAATTTCTGCTGCGTTTTGCAAGTCTGTAAAAATTGCGGCGATCGCCCGATTGAGTGATCCCAAAAACATCAATTCACGGTATCCAACTGCGCAAAAAGTTCCTCCGCCTTCGTTTGCATCGCCGAGGCAATATCCCGCAGATCTTCGCGATTATTCAAATAAGCTTCGAGGGCATTCAGCGGATTGAGAGATTGACCCACACCCAATTCTGGCAAGCGCGGGCGAGACAATTGACTGACTAATTCTGCTTGGATGGCAATTTGGTGGGCATCGTTGAGAGCTTCCCGCAACGTTTTGAGATTAACCGATTCGATTTGTTCAGAACGCAATTTGTAAATGAGACGTACGACTGCATCTTTAATCTCAGCTTTTTTGATTTTTTTGAGAATAGTTTCTTCGGGGTTCTCGGCTTCACTCACATCAATTTTTAGCGTGAGAAATTTTCGCACAGGCAATGGCACAAACTCCCACTCGGCTTTTCCTTTGGCTAAATTCACCATTACGTAGCCTTTGTCCTCTTTTTCTTCGCTAAAATCTACCCGCTCGATACTGCCGGGATACACGATCGGCGGATTGTTGGCTGGGTTGAGGTTTTGGTGGCGGTGGACATGGCCGAGGGCAACATAATCTAGTTCGGGGCGGCTCAGGTAAGCGATAGGAATGTTAAAGCCTTTACCCACAGCGAGAAATCTCTCTGCGCCGAGGTTAGCGCGGTCTGCCATGAGGTGACCCACGAGAATTGTCGGAATATCGGGATCAATGCGACGAATTTCGGCTTCAAGAACAGGCTTCAGTTTTTCGAGCAAAATATCGTGAATTTCGGCTAGGTTTTTGCCTTCAGTTTGCTGCCGAGTTAATAAAGTTGATTGGTTAATCCACGGCAGAGTAATGATTTGCAACGGGCCTTTTTCGAGCTGGAGCAGATGGGTGGTCAAACTTTCGCCGACGATAAAACCGGGGACAGCGAGGGTACGATAAATGCTGAGACTTGCGCCGCCACTGCCTTGGGAATATTGGTCATGGTTACCGACGAGGAGCACTGCGGGGATATTGGCATCGGCGAGGCGACGGAATTGGGCGGCAAAAGCTTCTTGGACGTAGGGGGGCGGGGTGGCATCGGGAAAGGCATCTCCGGCAAAGATGACGAGATCCACTGGTTCGGCGATCGCCCGATCCATGCACAGACCCAAAGTTTTATCAAAGTCTTCGAGACGAGAATTAATGCCCGTTTCGCTGTTGACTTGACCATGGGAAAAGCCGCTGCCCATGTGGATATCTGCCAAATGGAGAATTTTAAACATGTACCAATTTTGCCCGGTTTCTATAGGTTTAACCTTAACTTAGACCGAAAAAAAGAGCGTTTTACTCAACGCCCTTACCAACAATTTTTTGATTTAAATCATTATTCAGCGAGCCAAC
>JBARRZ010000317.1:0-1730 GCA_049644465.1 Limnothrix sp. | reverse complement strand
TATTTTAATGACGTTCTACTTTATTAGAAAGATTTTTCTGATTTTAAACAACCCTCTAGAGAAAGATCTCTGGTAATTCTATGGCTAGACAATGGTGCAGAATTATCAGGAATAAAGTTTCAAGAATGCAGCTATTTGAGAGGGTGTGTTGATGAACTTCAAAACTAATTCTTTTGTTTCAGCACTGAGCGAATTATTTGTTACTCAAATTTCAACTTTCAAAATAATTGCCATTCACGGGAACAGAGTGCTTTTAGGCGTTCGAGGCGATTGGTGAAGTAATGACGATCTAGCTGGCTGCTGCTGAATAGGGAAATATTTTCTAGGCTAATGCGCCACGACCAGATGTAGGCGAGTTGGGTGAGGGATTGTAGGGCTGCGTCTTCTTCGGGTGTGAATGTTGTGTGGGATTCGTAGCCGGCTAGAAAGGCTTCTCGTACTTTGCGTCGCATCCCTGTTGTCAGTGCGCCTTGGAAAAATTTGCCGATTTCGAAAGCTCGCCAACCGTAGCTGCATTGGTCGAAGTCGAATAGGGTGATTTGGTTATCTTCGGTGAAGTGGACGTTGCCGCTATGGGCATCTCCCCAGCAGACTGTCCAGAGGGGTTCTTCTCTGGTGAAATCGATGAGTGCGCTGCGAATTTTCTCGGTTGTTTGTTCCATAAAGTGTAGGTCTTGGGGGCGATCGCCGAAAAAAGGCAAAATGAACTGCATCGATTCATCTAATAGGTAGGACAAATCCAGCGGTTGCCGCTGCTGCTCAGTCTGAAAATCTTGGCTCACGTGGTGGATCTGTGCCACGACTTCGCCAAGCTTGTAACTTTGCTTTTCGTCCCAGCCGCCCATCGCAATCCCACCGGGCGCAAACGGAAATAATGTCGCATAACGCATCCCTTCGGGCGCACCGATCATGACGGTTAACTCCCCAGTTTTTGTCGCGATAGGAGCTGCAACGGGTAAATTTTGCGCTTTCAAAAAATTTAGAAAATCTAGTTCAAATAAAACTTCGGTGTGCGATCGCCAATGATGGTGGGAAATGCGCAGCACCATCATGCCCGCCGTCGTCTGTACAAAATAAATATCGCTCAGACCGCGATTCCACAACTCACACCGCTCTACTTTCCGCAAGCTGTACAGCGGCAACACCCTCTCCATTATGGCGATCGCCGACAACGTAGAGTAAACAACCGGAAAATCCGAGCAGATCATGAAGCCTGAAACCCGATTTGATACAGCCATTCCAACCTAAAAAGAGATTACCGAAAGTTCTGTAGCACACATCACCTTTGGGCGGTTCCATCCTCACCGTAAAAAGGCTTTGTGTCGTAATCTGTTACCGCTCAAAAAATTGCCGTCACGAGCAATAACTGGTCTTTTTTAAATCTAAAATTTACATTAAGTCTTTGCGATCTTTGTCAAATTGCACCGAACGAATGTTGCAAAACGTTACAAAGAAAATTAACATAACTACATCATAAAATTTTACTTTTTCAAAAAACACGTAAACACCATGGCTAACAACATCAAAACTGGCATCATCGACGAAACAGGCAAAATGAATAACTTTGCAATCGAACCCCCTATCGTTGTTGAAGGCGACAGCCGCGTTGGTTTCACCAAGTATGCAGAGAAGTTTAACGGTCGCGCTGCGATGATTGGTTTTGCTTCTTTGCTTCTACTCGAAGTTTTCACTGGTCATGGTGTTGTTGGTATTTTCCAGTAAATTTCAAT
>JBARRZ010000316.1:0-53372 GCA_049644465.1 Limnothrix sp. | reverse complement strand
CCCCTATGTCAATATTGGTCAACAGGATTTGACGGCACACGTGGATTTCACAACTTTGCAGCGGCATGGTGAATCGTTGGGTTTGATGACGCTCGGCCTCACGCAGCAGGGTTTATTTTTAATGGCGCTAGGATTGGGCGATCGCCTGAATGCTTTGTCACAAAACCCTCAAGATATTATGACTATTTTTCAGCGACGCGATGCACTACACCAACTGATTAACCCAATGGGCTTGGGTGGTTTTTATGTTTTGTTGCAGAGTAAAAATTTGAATGCAGCCCAGCAAGAAACACCACTACGTGGACTTGCTCAGCCTTAATTTTCTGATTGCCGTTTGATCGCTTTCTCCCACCGATTTACACCATTCCTCATTCTGCTTACTTAATTTTTATGCGTCCTGTTTTATATCTCGCTATCACCAGCCATGGTTTCGGTCACGCAGTACGTACAGCTTCCGTCGCCGCCAAAGTGCAAGAGTTGTTGCCAGACACATTGCTGGTTTTTGTGACAACTGTGCCCCATTGGCTGCTGGATAGCTACATCAAGGGCGATTTTATTCAGCGCGCGAAAAAATTGGATGTGGGCGTGGTGCAATCGGATAGTTTCACGATGGATACGGCGGCGACCTTGGCAAGATTACGGGATATTCGTCAGCGCGCAAATGCCATCATTGCGGATGAAGTGAACTTTCTAAAAACGAATCGAGCCAGTTTAGTCTTGGCTGACATTCCGCCGCTAGCTGCCCCAATCGCCCATACGGCAGGGATTCCTTGTTGGTTTATGAGTAATTTTGGTTGGGATTTTATTTATCGCGATTGGGGTGGCGATTTTCTCTCAGAGGCGGACTGGATTACAGAAAAATATCAGCTAGGCGATCGCCTGTTTCGTTTACCGTTAAATGAACCGATGGCAAAATTTTCAAACATTACTGACGTTGGACTGATTGGTGGCGATCCTAGCTACGAATTATCTGCTTTGCGGGAAAAATTTGGCCTGAATCAACCTAAAGCAAAAACGATTTTACTCACATTTGGTGGCCTCGGTTTGAACGGTATTCCCTATCACGCTCTCGACGCTTTTCCTGATTATCAATTCATTACCTTCGACCGCCAAGCTCCCCAACTGGACAATCTTTGCAAAATCACTGATGTCGAATACCGTCCGGTTGATTTTATGCCGTTGTGCGATCGCCTTGTTTCGAAGCCCGGTTTCGGGACATTTGCCGAAGCGATGCGTCTCGATGTACCGATCACGACCTTGCCTCGGGATAATTTTGCTGAAAGTCCAGTTCTACTAGATGGCATCACCAAATATAGTCAACACCAAATATTAGACCCCAAAGAATTTGCTGCTGGTAATTGGCAGTTTCTTCGAAGTGCTCCCAACAAACCAACCGGCGATCGCCCCATTGATAAAACTGGTGTCACGGCGATCGCCACCGAAATTGCCAACTTTCTCAGCACTTGAAGCCACAGCAGCGCAAAAAAAAGACATAGCCACAAATATGACTACATCTTTTGAGTTTTAGAATTCACGGCGCAACACGCAACGAAATCTAACTTTTAAAATCAACCTCGAAACCTAAAACTGGCTCAGAACCCTATAAATTTGGTGACATTCTGAGAACGCGGATAATGTCATCCTCTTGCTCGTCTGTGAGCGGATCGTCTTGAGGGAAAAGCACAGAGAGCAAATTCTCCCAAACTTCTGGATGCTCAGAACGACTCATTGCCAAATAATTCGCAGTGTCACCCCACATGTCAAAGAATGCCGACAGCTGCGCCAACTCCAACATCATTTGGCCGCGTTGTGCTTTGAGATCACCTAGCTCAGCTGCATTCACACCGGGATTTTGATTAAGCTTCAAAATAGACTGGCTCAGCTTGGCATAATCATTTTGCAAACCGACAAAGTGGCCACGCAAACTACTTTCAACCGTATCCACATTGCCTGCTTGAAGACTGGTTGCCAAAGTTTCAGCTTCAGTTGCCTCCAAAGTCAAGAAAGAATCTGTTCCCATCAAGGTACTTGCCAGAGTGTCTAGCACGGCAGAGTCACGACGGAGAGTCACTTGATCGACATTTTTGCGGCTAATAGAACCGAACAAGAAAATATCACCACTGCGATCAACTTCATCACAAGCCAAGGTTAAATCCCACCAGTAAGAGCGATTCGATTCGAGGGCGTTGTCTGGCAGCGTAATTTGCAGCAGCCCTGATTTCTCATTGATGTCATTAATCACTTGATAATGCACCAAAGAATCTTCTGCATTACCTTGAGTGAAAACGCTCAGTTCAGCTTTGACAGCATCGTTTTCTGGGATATTCCACCAAAGACTAGGTGAAGATGAGACGGTATTGGCAACACTGTCAGCGGGCAGCACTGGACTGAATAAGGCTTTCCCTTCTGGAGAAATACAACCGCCTCGCTTACCGCCTCCTTCTGTGCTGCTGGGGCTACCAACGTTTGGTTTTGGCAACTGGGTAAGTTCTATCTGAGGCGCGACCGATGAGATTTCTGCTTGGGGAGTTGCGGCGATCGCCGACGAAAAACCAACAGCTTGTAAACCCAGCAAAATTGTGATGGATGAGAAAGAAAGAGATTGTCTATTCATGATGATCCTGTGTACGCTTCAACGTAGCGACACGTTCCTAAAATAATTTAAGTGAGATAAGAAATTTCAACGATTTAACTTTCAGAAGGTAAGGCTGCCGCAGAGAGATCTTGCTCCGAAACAGTTTGAGTCCTCACAACATGAGGTAAGTCTGCACCTTTTAATCCTTTCAAGATTCGTTCTGACGTCTCAGGAAAAATGACGAAGAGAGGGTGGATTTGTTCCGCCTTGTTACTGAACATGTGGCTCTCAGCGTTCGGCATTAACCATTCATAATCTTGGTCAAGCGCAACCTGAGTTCGTCGCCAGCGCAGCAGAAGTTCAGAAAAATCTTCATCAGGCCGATGGATAAAGATCATAATTTCGACATCGAGCTTAATCTTCCACTCTGGATCGCACATCAAAATAGCCAGATCACAAGGCAATAGTTCTGTTGTTGAACGTTTTTTGGCGCTGTGGGTGTGGCTCGGATCATCTTTTTTAATGCGGGCAGCAGGCAAAGGAATCGTGACCAAACTATCAGCTGGACGACGCATACTGGGGATCATCGACAGGTAAGGACGATGTTGCTTCAAGAGGGCGATCGCCGCCTCATGGTCGCAATACTCCGCCAAGAGAGCCTCATAGTGAGATTGTTTAACCACCATAAAATTTGTGCCTACAAAAATAAACAGCCATGCAACACGACAGAAAGTTAACCCAAAGTCTCAAATACCTTAAACATTGGTAGATACATCGACAGCAAAATCACACCAACCATCCCCGCAATTACCACCATCATCACAGGCTCCAAGATACTAGTCAGCGCTTTTACCGTCTGCTCCACCTCATCCTCATAAAAATCAGCCACTTTCATCATCATCGTATCCAGTTCACCCGTTTCCTCACCAATCGTCATCATCTGAATCGAAAGAATCGGAAAAACCTTGTCACGATCAAGCGCAACACTTAACATGCCCCCTTCCTGAATCTCGGCTTTCGCGTTATTGATCGAATTGGCAATGACCACGTTACCAGCCGTCGCGCCAACAATATCAAATGAGCTAAGAATAGGTACTCCAGAGCGAGTGAGCGTACCAAAAATACGGCAGAAACGGGCAACAGCATTTTTTTGCAATAGATCGCCCACCAAAGGCATTTGCAACAGGAGCTTATCGATTTGCCAGTGACCAGCAGGCGTTTTGTAGTATTGTCTCAAAGCGAAAAATGCGGCATTGAGAATAGCAATAATCAATAAAACGTTCGCGAAAGGAAAGGACAGAAACGGCAGCCAAGCAAAGCCTTCTACTGTCCGTAAAGTCTTACTCAAAAAAACCATTACCTGAGTTAAGGCCGGTAACTCTGTACCAATACTTTCGAAAATTTCAGCAAATACTGGAATGAGAAAAACTGTCATTCCAAAAAATACGGCAACCGCTAAAAAGCCAACAGCAAGGGGATAAGTCATGGCAGACTTAATCTGGTTTTCCAGCTTTGCCATATCCTCTAGCACTTTCGCTAAACGGTTCAGCACTTCGTCGAGGACACCACCCATCTCTCCGGCTTCAACCATACTCACGTAGAGCGTATCAAAGCATTCTTCGTGGGGGCGCATTGCGTCTGATAGGTTGACCCCCTGCTGCACTTCCATCTTGATTTTGCTAAGGGCTTCACGCATTTTGTAGCTGCTGTGGTTTTCGCCCAAGATACTGAGACAGCGGACGATCGCCACCCCGGCATTAATCATTACTGCAAACTGACGGGAAAATACCGCTTTATCTTTGACCGTTACTTTTGATAAAAAGCCTTCAATAAAAGATAAATCAATGTCACCCGGTTTTGATATTTTGCCGACTTCAGCGTACTGCGCTTCAAGCATCGTTCGCGCTTGTTCGGGAGAGTTTGCCTCAATCTTTTCTTTAATTTTTTGACCGTTACGGTCAACGACCTGAGCATTATATTGAGCCATTGTCTTAGTTCACTGTGATGGGCTAAAAAAGTCAGTAGATGAGTAGTTGATTAATGCGGTGGCAACGAATTCATGTCCAAAAATGAACGATCAGAAAAGTTAATTACTCAACGACGCTTCGTGCGAGAGGCTGCCGCGCCTCCTCCCATTGCACCACCGACAAGGCGTTGTAATTCGTCGGGTTTACCACTTTTTGACAAACCTTCTTCGAAGGTAATTGATCCGTTAGCAACGAGACCTGCAAGTGTTTGTTCCATCGTATTCATCCCAAGCTTCATCCCTGTTTGGATTGCGGAATAGACTTGCGCACTCTTACCTTCTCGAATGAGGTTGGCGATCGCCGGCGTTACCACCATAATTTCTTGAGCCATGGCGCGACCAAACTCACCGGGCTTAGGATTCGCTTTTTTCACTAAACATTGACTGAATACAGCCAGTAGTGAGTTGGACAACATTGCCCGAATTTGCGGCTGCTGAATTGGTGGGAAGACATCTAGAATCCGGTCGATCGTGCTTGCAGCGGAGTTGGTGTGTAATGTTCCGAAAACAAGGTGACCTGTTTCTGCGGCGGAAATTGCGAGGGCGATCGTTTCAAGATCACGCATCTCACCCACGAGAATGATATCTGGATCTTCACGTAAAGCCGCTTTTAGAGCATTCGCAAAACTCTTAGTGTCTTCCCCTTTTTGCCGCTGGTGGAACAGACTTTTATTGTTGGGAAAAACATACTCAATTGGATCTTCAACCGTCAAAATATGCTCAGCGCGAGTACGGTTGATCAAATCCAACATCGCCGCCATGGTGGTGGTTTTTCCAGACCCTGTTTGGCCCGTAACCAACACTAACCCTCTAGGACGCTCAGCCATTTCCCGCACAATATCTGGCAACCCCAATTGATCAAAGTTGGGAATTTTCGAAGACAACGCACGCAGACAAGCCGCATAGCAGCCCCGTTCTTTGTAAACATTGACCCGAAAGCGAGCCAAACCCTTTACACCGTAAGAACAATCCAGTTCCCAGTTTTGCTCTAAGTCCTTTCGCTGACTGTTGTTGAGCATACTAAAAATTAGCTTTTGTGCCTCTTGGGGAGAAAGCGGCTCATCGTCGATGGGGGCTAGCTTACCGCTGACACGAAAATAAACTGGTGCACCAGCCTGTACATGCATGTCGGAACCGCCCATTTCTACGAGTTGTTCCATCAAGTCTTCGATCATTAAATCCATGGGTCTGTTGCTTCCTCAAAAATTTTGTTCGTGGTAATTTATGCGTGGTAAATCTTGCGGGCTAGATTAGTTAATCTCTTGTGTTTTAACTATGCCCAAATGGCGATCGCCACCAGACAAGAACAATAACGATTCCCTCTAAAAGCGCGGTGTCATACAGTACGGACAATCAACCCATTCCGGCTTCAGTTCCCCACTACATGACGAACAAGTCAAACCAGTCTTACGCTTAGCCTTAAGCTCTGCTTCCAGACCAGAATCACTAAACGTTACCCGTTCAACCTCATCAAACGTTGTGTACCCATCCTTCACTAGTTCCAAACTGTAAGCCAAAATACTCAACATCCCTTCCTGTACAGCAACCTCCTTGATTGTGTCAGTCGTTGCCCCAGTATTGATCAAGTGCTCAATATCTTCACTATTACGCATAAATTCGTACACACCAACCCGTCCCTTATAGCCGCCGCCACTACACTTCGGACAAAGCGTGCCATCTTCCCGAGCCGCTTGAAGCTGCTCAACACTCAACGTATTTGCTTTGTACATCGTCAAAGCCCCGTCCTGAGAAGCAGCCAAGCCAAAGCGACCTAACTCTTCCACTGTAGGTTGATACGGAACACGACATTCACCACAGACACGACGCATCAAACGTTGAGCCAAGACCCCGAGCAACGAACCCGAAATCATAAACGGTTCCACACCCATTTCATCAAGACGAGCCACAGCACCCGGTGCATCATTTGTATGCAAAGTCGTCAATACTAAATGACCCGTTAAAGCTGCCTCAATCGCCGTTTTTGCCGTTTCCTTATCGCGCGTCTCACCAACCAGAATGATATCTGGATCTTGTCTCATAAAGGCGCGGAGAATCGAAGCAAAATCCATCCCCTTCTCACGAATTACCTGTACCTGCGTGATGCCCGGTAGCGAGTACTCGATTGGGTCTTCGGCTGTACTAATATTGACGCCCGGACTATTGCGTTCCGCCAAAATAGAGTAAAGCGTGGTTGATTTACCAGAACCCGTCGGCCCAGTTACTAAAATCAGACCGAAAGGACGTTGAGCCATATCCCGCACCTGAGCCAAGATATCTTCATTCGTAATCAAAATATCTAAGCCAAGCTGAGTAGAAGAATTATCTAGAATCCGTAGACAAATTTTCTCACCAAAACGACTGGGCAAACTATTCACACGGAAGTCTACTTTACGCCCTTTAAAAACTCGCCGAATTCTACCGTCCTGAGGCAATCTACGCTCAGCAATATCTAGCTCGGCCATGATTTTTAGACGAGCAGAAACGGCAGGAATAATTTTTTTCGGTAACGGCTCGAAAGCATATTGCAAAACACCGTCTTTGCGGAAACGAATGCGCAGGTCTTGTTCTTGAGGTTCGACATGAATATCAGAGACCCCTTCCTGCAGTGCTTTTAGAAGAACTTTATTGACGAGTTTGATCACGGGCGCAGAGCTCGCCTCGTTTTCGTTCATCAAATCTGCGCCATCATCATTCGCCTCATCGAGTTCGTCACCACCCAAATCAAGGTCATCTAGATTGACGGCTTTCTGCATTTCAGCAGCGGCGGCAGCTTTATCCTCTATGTCTTTCTGTTCGGTTTGCTGCTGGACTTGAACTTCCAAGTACTCGTCAAGGATGCGGCGATAGTCTTCGTCTGTGATTACAATGCGCTGCATACCAATGTTTTGCAGGCGAAATAGACGGTTGATGTCATCTTGTGCTGCTAGGTTATCTGGATCTACCATCGCAACGACGACATCTGAGGTGTCTGAGTCTGGATTCTCAATGCGGCGTAGTGGTAAAACTTTGTGGCGACGGCAGAGTTCTATAGGGACGAGGATGTTGATCAACTCTCCCATCTGGCTACTATCAATGTCTTGAACTTCGGGGTCAATGGAATCGACCCCGTATAAGATTTTAAGCTCGAAAAGATGGTGCTTTTTATATTGTCGGACGAGCTCTGGTGATAGGGCTTTGCCTGTCAGTTCTTCGATGACGGCGGTCAGGGGGCGACCGCTACGACGTGTTTCTACTAGCGCCTTTTCCATCTGCTGATGGTCAATCACTCCGGACTGAATGAGTTTGTTACCAAAGGGCGAAAAATCGTTACGTAGGGCTAGGGCTCTTTTCCGTTTTGGGAGGGGTGATTGAGTCATAAATTGTTACCAAGCAGCATGACAGGCTTACGTCTCTGGGCTAGTTTTTTCTAGGCAACAGTGATGTAGTGAGCCATCGTTCTAGAAATTATAGTGTTGTCTATTGGTGAAATTGCGGGACTATAGGGAGGTCTTCAAGAAATCTCGAAAATGAAATTTTCCGCTACTAGTATCTCGCATTTCATTCCAATATAGCGGCTGCTAGAATTTTTGTTCTTTTTCTCTTGGGCTAAGGACTGATTTGGAAAAGACAATGTTACATTTGGTAATGTTGAAGGCTATTCTGTAAATTCTGTGCCTTATTTTGCGGCGATCGCCGCTAGGATACAGACAATAGCTCTAAAGACCAACAATAAACATCAATTTACGACCCCACCAAGCAACCATGGTAGAAGACGCGCAAAACCTCGAAAGTCCCCCTGAAGCGGATCAAAGCACCGAACAAGTTGCAGCAGAAACAGCTCCCGCCACAGATCTTGAAGCCAGTGATCTTGCCGAAGATCCCGGCTTAGAAGAGCTAGCTGAGGATGATACTCCTCTTGATAGTGCAGAGCTAGAAGCCGTCATCACAGCACTTCAACAAGAAGTCTCTAACCTGCGCCAACAACTCACTGGCCAGACTCAGCAGGCTGATAATTTTAAATCTCAATACATGCGCATCGCCGCAGACTTCGAGAATTTTCGTAAGCGCACCAGCAAAGAAAAAGAAGATATGGAATTGCGAATCAAATGCAATACCGTTAACGAAATGCTCAGTGCAGTGGATAACTTCGAGCGTGCTCGAACTCAAATCAAACCCAGTAGCGATGGGGAAATGACTATTCACAAAAGCTACCAAGGTGTTTATAAGCAGCTTGTCGAAGGTCTTAAGAAAATTGGTGTCTCCGCCATGCGTCCAGAGGGTGAAGAATTTGACCCGAACTTCCACGAAGCTGTATTCCAAGAACCAACTAGTGAATATCCCGAAGGGACAGTGATCGAGCAAGTCGTACGCGGCTGCCTTTTGGGTGATAAAGTGTTGCGTCACGCCATGGTGAAAGTTGCAGCTCCCCTAGAAGAAGGAGCTAGTAGCTTTAGTCCTGAAGACGTAAGCACGGAAGATGATAGTTAAAACTTTATCGAAAGTATTTACTGATTTTCTGAATCTCCTCTCGGAAGAGGGCGATCGCCCTCTTCCGTCCTCCATTTGAATCCTGTTTTGTAATCCTCCCTAGAACGACTAACCCATGGGCAAAGTAATTGGCATCGACCTCGGCACAACAAATAGCTGTGTTTCCGTACTCGAAGGAGGCAAGCCGCTTGTTGTCACAAATGCAGAAGGAGGCAGAACTACTCCTAGCATCGTCGGCTTCGGTAAAGGCAACGAAAGATTAGTCGGTCAATTAGCCAAGCGCCAAAGCGTAACCAATGCTGAGAACACAATTTACAGCATTAAACGTTTTATTGGTCGTCGTTGGGAAGACACAGAAAGAGAGCGATCGCGCGTCCCTTACAACTGCGTCAAAGGGCGGGACGATACCGTCGATGTTGAAGTTCGCCGTCAGAACTTTACCCCCCAAGAAATTTCCGCCATGGTGCTCCAAAAGCTTAAAGCAGACGCAGAATCATTCTTGGGAGAAAACGTAACCAAAGCCGTCATCACAGTTCCCGCCTATTTCACCGATGCCCAGCGGCAAGCAACCAAAGATGCTGGCACGATCGCCGGATTAGAAGTTTTACGGATTATTAACGAGCCGACCGCAGCCGCCCTTGCATATGGTCTCGACAAACAAGATCAAGAACAATTCATCCTTGTTTTCGACCTCGGTGGCGGAACATTTGACGTCTCTATTCTCCAGTTGGGTGACGGCGTTTTCGAAGTCAAAGCAACCTCCGGCAATAACCATCTCGGTGGCGATGACTTTGACTACGTAATTGTGCAGTGGATGGTAAAGACTTTTCTGAAGAACGAAAATATCGACCTGAGCACCGATAAAATGGCGCTTCAACGTTTACGAGAAGCTGCCGAAAAAGCCAAAATCGAACTGTCTGGAACACTCACCACTTCGATCAACTTGCCTTTTATCACCGCAGATGAGACAGGGCCAAAGCACTTAGAAGTAGACCTGACGCGGGCGCAATTTGAAGAACTCGCGAAAAGGTACGTTGAAGGTACGCTCAAGCCTGTCCAGCAAGCAATCAAAGATGCCGGATTAACAGTAGACGATATTGATCGAATTATCTTGGTTGGCGGTTCCACCAGAATTCCGGCAGTCCAAGAAGCCATTCAAACTTTCTTTAAAGGCAAACAAACAGACCGTTCTGTCAATCCAGATGAGGCCGTTGCACTTGGTGCAGCAATCCAAGCCGGAGTATTAGGCGGCGAAGTCGAAGATGTTCTGTTACTCGATGTCACTCCGATTTCTCTGGGTATTGAAACCCTCGGAGAAGTTTTCACTAAGGTGATTGACCGCAATACGACGATTCCAACCAATAAATCTCAAGTCTTTTCCACCGCGACCGACGGACAAACTTCGACAGAGATCCATGTTTTGCAAGGAGAGCGAGCTTTAGCAAAAGACAATAAAAGTTTAGGGAAATTTCTGCTCACCGGTATCCCCCCTGCACCAAGAGGTCTGCCACAAATTGAAGTGAGTTTTGAAATTGATGTTAACGGCATTCTGAAAGTTTCAGCCAGAGACAAAGGTACAGGCAAAGCTCAAGGCATTCAGATTTCCAATACGGGCGGCTTAAGTCCAGCAGAAGTCGAAAAGATGCGTAACGAAGCCGTCAAGTTTGCAGAACAAGATCGTCAGCGTCTGCAGATTGTTGATTTTCAGAACCAAGCTGACAGTCTTTTCTATAGCTTAGAAACTACCATCAAAGAAAATAGCCAATTACTCACGGCTGAAAAAGAAAAAGAATTACGTCAAAAGCAGCAAAGCCTTGAGCAAGCATTTGCCAACCCGTCTATGACAACGGATGAAGTAGAGCAATTGCTCGAAGATTTTAGAACCTCGCTATTAGAAATTGGTTCTAAGATTTATGAAGGTGATACGAGTGAAGCTATGTCTAATGAGCCAGTAGATGGTGTTGATCAAGTGTTTGACTCAGAACACGAAACGATGGTGATTGCTTCTACTGATGAAGGAATGGTAGAGAATGGTGAAGGTAGTATTACTGGAGATTATGAGGCGATCGATTAATTCCCTTTAATTTTCCTCTCTGAGGGTTTGCTACAAAAGCACCCAGCTTTCCCCGCTTCACGTTAAGATTGGTTACGACTAAATTTTGCTAGTTAACTCACAAAAAGATTTATGGCCGGCGACTATTACGAAATCCTTGGTGTTTCTCGCGATTGTGGGAAAGATGAGCTAAAGCGGGCTTACCGCCGTTTGGCGCGTCAGTACCACCCCGATGTCAATAAGGATCCGGGTGCTGAAGATAAATTCAAGGAAATTAATCGTGCCTACGAGGTATTGTCGGAGCCTGAGACAAAGGCTAGATATGACCGTTTTGGTGAGGCTGGTGTTTCTGGCGCTGGTGCGGCGGGTGCTGATTACGGTGATATGGGCGGCTTTGCTGCTGATATTTTCGAAACGATCTTTAGTGGTTTTGGTGGCATGGGCGGCCCCGGTGGGCAGGGACAGGGTACGCGCCGTCGTGGTGGGCCTACTCGTGGCGATGATCTGCGTTTAGATCTGAAGCTAAATTTTAAGGAAGCAATTTTTGGGGGTGAGAAAGAAATTCGCATTCCCCATCTAGAGACTTGTGACACTTGTAGTGGTTCTGGGGCAAAGGCTGGAACTTCATCGAATACTTGTAATACTTGTAGTGGGAGTGGTCAGGTTCGTCGAGCAACACGGACGCCTTTTGGTAGTTTTGCGCAGGTTTCTGTTTGTCCGACTTGTAATGGTGATGGTCAAGTTATTGCTGACAAGTGTGAGTCTTGTGGTGGTGCTGGACGCAAGCAAGAAACGAAGAAATTAAAAATTACGATTCCACCGGGTGTTGATACGGGGACTCGTTTGCGGGTTTCACGTGAGGGTGATGCTGGTCTGAAGGGTGGGCCTCCGGGTGATCTTTATGTGTATCTCGCAGTACAGAGTGATAAGGAGTTTCGTCGGGAAGGTATTAATATTTTGTCGGATGTTGAGATTAGCTATTTGCAGGCAATCTTGGGTGATACGGTGAAAGTAAATACGGTTGATGGTTCTGAGGAACTGACTATTCCAGCTGGTTTACAGCCGAATAAAGTTTTGACTTTGGAGAATAAGGGTGTGCCTAAGTTGGGTAATCCGGTGAGTCGTGGTGACCATTTGATTACGGTGAAGGTTATTATTCCTACGAAAGTGAATCGCGAGGAAAGGGAACTGTTACACCAACTGGCTCAGCTCAAGGGGAGTAGCGTTGGTAAGGGCGGTTTTGAAGGTTTGTTAGGCAATATTTTTCAGAAATAAAGATCAGGGAGCTAATTTATGACGTTAAAGCCTGATGTGCGGTTGGACTTGCGAGGAACGCCTTGTCCGATTAATTTTGTGCGGACGAAGTTGCAGTTAAAAAAAATGGCCCCCAATGAGATTTTGGAGGTTTGGCTGGATGCGGGGGAACCAATGGAGCAGGTTCCTGACAGTTTGGTGATGGAAGGCTATGTGCTAGAGCGAACGGTTGAGCAGGCTGAGGGACATTTTTTGTTGTGGGTTCGGTGTCCTGTTGAGGGATGAGCGTGAGCCAAGCGGAATCTTTGCACGGTACAGTCACTGCGGTTCAAGCGAATTTTTATCATGTTCAGTTACGGGATGTTGCTGGAAGTTTGCTTTGTACTAGGCGATCGCGGTTAAAGAAAATTGGTCAACGAGTAATGGTTGGCGATCGCGTTCTTGTGGAGGAACCGGATTTTCAGGATAGGCGGGGGGCGATCGCCCAAGTTTTCGAAAGAAGTACGGTATTAGACCGACCGCCTGTGGCGAATGCGGATCAGCTTTTGTTGGTGTTTGCTTTAGCGGAGCCTGCGTTAGATGTTTGGCAATTGAGCCGTTTTTTGGTGAAGGCAGAATCAACCGGTTTGCAATTATTGTTGGCCTTAAACAAGCAAGATTTATTATCAGCGACAGAACGAGAAGTGTGGCAAAGGCGCTTGACAGCTTGGGGTTACGATGTTGTTTTTCTGAGTGTAGAACAGGATATCGGCATCGACGAGCTGGAGCTGAAGTTACAGGGAAAAATTACAATTGTGGCGGGCCCATCGGGTGTCGGCAAATCGAGCTTGATTAATCGGCTGATTCCGGATATTCAGTTGCGGGTTGGGCGTGTGTCTGGCAAGTTGCAGCGTGGTCGCCATACAACGCGTCATGTGGAACTATTTGAGTTGTCTCAGGGTGGCTTGCTGGCTGACAGTCCGGGTTTTAATCAGCCGCATTGGACTACGTTGCCGCCAGATTTGGAGAATTATTTTCCAGAAATTCGCGCGAAACTAGCTATCGAACAATGTGAGTTTAATGATTGTCTACATCTTCAAGAGCCTTATTGTGCGGTGCGTGGGGACTGGGAGCGATACGAAATTTATCAGAAATTTCTGGATGAGGCGATCGCCTACAAAGATAATCAGCAGCAACAAAAAGACGAAGAATCTCAGCTCAAGGTAAAAATTACGACAGAAGGCAAAGAAGAACAAGAACCCAAGCTGGCGACTAAAAAATATAGACGGCAGTCACGGCGGGAACGTCATCAAAATCTCAAGGATTTTTACGAAAAACAGTCCGTTGAAGATTTATTTACCGATGAAGATCAAACTGATTGAAACCGATCTCATTTAGAATAGGGCCTTGAAATGCAAAGGTTCAAATTTTATGACGGCACTGTTGCAGCGATGGCTCTATCTAGATTTTCCCTTTGAAACGTGGCTACGTACAAGCTATGTTTATCGCGTCTTTGGGCTGCTACAGAGTTGGCGCGCTGGGAGTTGGCTGTTGCAGTGGGCGGAGCCTCTGGGGGCTTTGATCATTTGTGCGCTCTTAGTGATTGCACCGTTTGTTTCGACTGGATTGATGGGTTTTGTTTTGGTGGCTGGTACGGCCTATTGGCTGTTGTTGAGTATTTCTGATCCGCCTGCAAATGCGCTCACTTCGATCCATATTTTGGTGTTTCTTTACATCACGATTTCGGCGATCGCCACAGTTTTATCACCAGTCAAAACAGAAGCTTTATCCGGCCTAATCAAACTTTGTCTTTACACCTCGTTTTTTGTGCTTAGTGCGCGGGTCTTGCGATCGCCCAAAATTCTCGCCGTCGTGATTTGGGTGTACTTGATGGTGTCGTTAGTCGTGAGCGGCTACGGTATTCGTCAAGAATTTTTCGGGGTCGAACAGCTAGCGACATGGAATGATCCCCTTTCCGAATTAGCCGGAGACACCAGAGTTTATAGCTATCTCGGCAACCCAAATTTACTTTCCAGTTATATTTTGCCGGCGATCGCCTTTAGCGCAGTGGCTTTATTAATTTGGCGCACATGGTTGCAAAAAGCCCTTGCTGGCGTAACCTTTCTTGTGAATACAGCCTGTTTATATTTCACCGATAGTCGCGGCGGTTGGCTCGCCTTAATCGCAACTGCCATCGTGGGTGGTTTGTTGTTATTTGTTTGGTACGGCGATCGCCTGAGTCCTTTTTGGCGACGGTGGTTAGTGCCACTGTGTTTTGCCTTCGGTGCTGGCTTGATCTTCGTTGCCGTCATTGCTGTGGATTCCATTCGCCTACGTATTTTTAGTATCTTTTCGTGGCGTGGCGATAGTAGTAATAATTTTCGGATTAACGTCTGGTACGCTGTTTTTCGCATGATTGGCGACTATCCGTTGCTGGGAATCGGCCCCGGTAACGATGCTTTTAACGCGATGTATCCCCGCTATATGGAAAGCCGTTTTTCTGCCCTAAGTGCTTATTCCATTTTTCTAGAGACAATTGTTGAGGTCGGCTTCATTGGCTTTAGTATTTTCTGCTGGCTGATTATTAATATTTTTGGACAAGGTCTTAAAACAATTAAGCGATTCCGGATTGAAAACGACATTACAGGATTATGGTTAGTTGGGGCGATCGCCGCGATGACAGGTTTGCTCTTCCAAGGCTTATTTGACACAGTCTGGTATCGCCCCCAAATCAATACGTTATGGTGGTTGATGGTGGGCATCATAGCCGCTTACTATCCCCACGTTACTTACGAAGAGAAGAACGTCGCCAATTAGTTACAGACGAACTACTTATTTTCTTTTTTTGTGTAACTTTGTCATGAGATGCATCGAATCTTCTCTGGTTGTACGTAAGTAAAAAAGTACTGATAAATTACGTATTTTCTCTCTATTAAAAGGTCTAGCAGCAAAGTACAACTTTAACTGTGACAATCAATCGGCTTTCAAAGTAGTGGAGATCATTCAGCCGCATCAAATAATCCTGTAATAAACAGTTCATGATTCTAATCACTGGCCAACAAGAAAAGCATCAGGCTTTTTATCAGAAAGCAATTCGCGACATCAGCAATTTTGTTTTCATTGAAGATACAACTAATCTACTGGAAATGGCGATCGCCCTAAGTCCAAGCCTGATTATTTTGGATATGAACTGCATGGGGGATAATATCTATAAAGTTGGGAGTCAACTACGCAAAAATAGTCAGACTCAAACCATCCCTTTTATTCTGGTGAATATACCCAACGAAGCTGAGGAGAAAGTACGTGGTTTACAAACAGGCGCTCGAACGATTCTCACCACTCCTTTTCTGCCGTTAGAACTAAACAAATGTGTTGAAAAACAATTTGATCGCCTAGAGCTACAGCGACAATGGGAAACCCAACAGAATCAGCTCAAACAAACCGTTGCTCACCAAAAAGTACTTAGTCATGTTGTTAGTCGAATTCGCCAAAATCTCGATCTAGATTGGATTTTTCAAAGTACTGCAAAAGAAATTCATAATGCTTTTAGTTGTGACCGCGTTGTTATTTACCGCTTTAATGAAGACTGGAGTGGTAATTTTGTCGCTGAAGCTGTCTCTCCCAAATGGCAATCGCTAGTGAATCTTGCGAACGAGAAAAAAGAATATTTACTAGCAAATTCTGCGACAGAAAAAGATGACTGTATCGTCAGAATATTTAACAATGATAAATTTAAACCGGTCAAAGATACTTACCTACAAGAAACAGGAGGCGGTATCTACTCTAAAGGCGTTCCCTATCGCGTTGTTGATGATGTTACAAAAGCTGGTTTGACGCCTTGCTATTTAGAGTTACTGGAAATGTTTCAGGCAAAAGCCTACGTTGTACTGCCCATCTTTTTTGGCGATCGCCCATGGGGATTACTCGGCATTTACCAGAATGATCGGCCGCGTCGCTGGCGTCCAGAAGTGATCGAAATGCTGGTGCAAATTGCCACACAGCTTAGCGTTGCTTTACAACAAACAGAATTGCTCACACAACTGCGACAAGCGAAAGAAAAAGCGGAAGGCGCAAACCAAGCCAAAAGCCTCTTTTTAGCCAATATGAGTCATGAGCTGAGAACTCCCCTCAGTTCCATCCTTGTCTTTACGGAATTGCTAGCAAGCGACGATACTTTAAACCTCGATCAATTAGATTCTTTAGATAGTATTTATCATAGTGGCAAACATCTATTGAGCCTCATTAATAACGTTTTATCAATGTCACAAATTGAAGCGGGAAAAGTGAATTTTCGTTATAGTTTGATTGATCTCGATCGCTGCGTTAATGCGATCAAAGATATTGTTTGGCTTTCAGCAAAAGAAAAGGGAATTCGCTTAATTTTTGAATTAGATGAAAATCTACCTGAGTATTTTTATGCTGATGAGGGAAAAATCAAGCAAATCCTGATTAACTTACTCAACAACGCTATAAAATTCACAAAAGAAGGCTATGTGAAGTTAAGCGTTAGTTTGGTTGAAATGTCTGCCACGACAGCGAATGTTAGATTTGAAGTGTCAGACACTGGTGAAGGAATTAGTGCAGAAGACTTACAATTGCTTTTTCAATCTTTTCAACAGACATCAGCCGGTTTGAAATCCAAGAAAGGTACGGGTTTGGGTTTAGCAATTAGCCAAAAATTGGTACAGCTAATGGATGGGGAAATCAATGTTAATAGTTGCGAAAACAAAGGTAGTGATTTTTGCTTCACGTTGCCGTTAGCGATTCAAAAGCTCGATGCTGCCGTTGACTCTGACAGTTACTCATCACCAGATTGCTTACCTCTCGATCATGTTTTTCAAGACATAAAAGTTCTAATTGTTGAAGACGATAAAAATCAGCGCGAATTGCTTTGCGCTCAGCTCAGTGAACTGGAAGTGACGATTAAAGAGGTGACCAATGGTCAAGAGGGGATTGATGCTTGGTATGAATGGCAACCGGATTTGATTTTGTTAGATCTGCGGATGCCTTCTGTTGATGGGGAAACTGTTATTGCTGAAATCAAGCAGGCGATCGCCGTAAATCCAGATTATAAAAAACCGAAAATTATTGTGATCACAGCAGATGTTTTTTACGTGCAAAAAAATCCAAGTTTGCAAGAAGGTTGCGACGATATTCTCTATAAACCGGTTAAATCAGCACAGTTGTTGACGGCAGTTGGACAGCAATTACAACGAAATTCTGAAAGTCAGCCTTTAAAATAGGGATATTAATTAGCTGACTGCTGTGGATTCTTCGGTTATGGATATTTTGTTGGCACTTTGTATCGGAATTACTTTGAGTGCGGCCTGTGGATTTCGTATTTTTGTGCCGCCTTTGGTGATGAGTGCGGGGGCGATTTATGGTGATTTTGACCTCGGTGGTGGGTTCGGTTGGATGGCGACTTATCCGGCGTTAATTGCTTTTGCGGCGGCGACGGTGGCTGAAATTCTGGCTTATTATGTGCCTGTCGTGGACAACATTTTAGATGGGATTGAAATCCCGACGGCGATCGCTGTGGGGACATTGATTACTTCTGCAAGTATCGGCAGTTTTACTGAAGTAGAACCGATTTTGAAATGGGCGATGGCCATCTCGCTCGGTGGGGGAACCGCAGGCATTATCGAGAGTTTTACCGCCGTAACAAGAGCCACTTCGACGGCTGTAACAGGTGGCTTGGGTAATCCGGTTGTCTCTACGACTGAAGCTTTGAGTGCGGGCGTACTATCTTTGCTGGCATTATTTGCGCCGCTTTTCGCAATTGTGGTGGTGCTGGGTGTATTGGCGATCGCCTTTAAACAAGTTGCCAAACTTTTTCGGCGTAAATCTATTTCACAAAACTCTCAATCCTAAGTTTATTCGGTATGCTGAGACTACGCTTTTAATTACGTCCTAAAAATTTCAACTTTCTATCACAAACTAGTTCATTCTTTCTCCTTTGAACTAAATTTGTGCAAGCAAAGTAATACCTTTGAACTATTAGAATGAGCGCACTCAGATCAAAATATTAAGCCCTATGTCTATCGATAAATCTTTGCCAGCACCTTTCGTCGATAACGATACTTTGCCAAAGCCTCATCCTGAACGTCTATTTTTATTGGGTAGTGCTTGGTTGGCCGTAATGTGTTTGGGGGTCTTTGGGGCAACGACGCTAGTTAATCCGGACGCTAAATTACCGTTGGTTGACCCATTGTTAAAGTTTATCGAAACCTATCCTGAGCGGGCTGAGCAGAAGCAAAAGGATGCGGCTTTTGAACTTTATAAGCAGGGAAAAGACGAGAGTGACGTGTTTGGGCCAGTAATAGCGGTTGATTCGATTGCTGAGGATGCAGTCAGGGCGATCGCCATTCAAAATATTGCGGACAATCCAACCATCAAAAAGTTAGTACCGACTGCACCTGCGTCTAAGGCGATCGCCATTCAAGACGTTGTAGACAATCCCACTATCAAAAAGTTATCACCGACTGAGCCTGCGGCACTGGCAACACCAATAGTCGTCGAACCAACACCGATAGCTTCACAGACACAAACAGCACCCACAACAGCGCCCGAATCAGTTGCTAGCCCTACACCAAGCCGTAATATTCCAGTCTGGACATATTTAGCGATTATTGCCAGTTGTGCGTCTGGGTCGTTGTTGATTACCTACGTTTTGTACCAAGTCAGTCAGCGTAATAAGCGTCTACAGCGATCGCCTAAATCTCAAAAAATCAAGCGTAAAGTTGTGCGTAATCGCAATCTCGGCACAGTTAAACCAGCACGCAAAGTTGCTCAAAATCCGGCGATCGCCATCGCAGAGCAGCCTGTTGCGAAACCCGTGCCCTTACCTAAAATCATCCCGGCGATCGCCCCACTGCATATTTCTACCCCAACAAAAATTGAACCGCCGCAGCTACACCTTAAACCCATTACCGATCCAGCCCCCGCGCCCCGGAAAATTTCTCGCGCGGAACAGTTAGCCAATATCGCTAGCCGCGCCAAGGAACAACCGAAGAAAAGTCTCGTTGATCTGGTTGATATTCGTCGCCAAGGACATCTGGCGCAGTTCCCCTAAGACTGACACCCCAAGACTTATAATGTGTGGGATCTTAATCGTTTTTACTCACCCACACTATGGCTCTGCTGGATTCAAAAGGACGTCTGTTTGGCAAAGTTAGTATTCTTGATGTTGGGGCGATCGCCATTATTTTGGCGGTGGTCATTGGCATTTTCTTTTTGCCGGGCAACTCAGGTTCTGTCGCTCAGATTGGCGTCAATACAGAAACCGTTGAAGTGGAATTACTAATCCGAGGCTTGAGCGTTAAAGACCCCGATCGATTTGTCAAAGAATTTTTGGAAGCTGAAACGACCTCCGTTGTCATCCGCAACCAGCCCTTCGCCAATGTGGGTATTAAGTCCATCGAACGGCTGCCCCGCACCACGCCAGTGCCCCAACCCGACGGCTCCGTCAAAGCACTAGAGGATCCTCGGCCTGAAATTGTTAATATCACAGACCTAACAATTATTCTTACCAGTGAAGCTGAGTCAACTGACAATGGCTATGTTTTTGGTAATAACAAAGTTAAAGTCGGTCACACGTTGCGTTTGGAAGGGTATAACTACGACTTTAACGGCAGTGTGATTGATATCCGTCCGGTCGAGGAATAGGCCAGAAAGTCCATGGCGAAATATTGGCGAGTTCTCAAGCTTTTTTGGTCAACGGCGATCGCCGCAGAATTGGAGTACCGTCTAAATTTTGCGATCGCCGCGCTGAGTAGTGTTGGCAATTTGGCTGGCAGCTTGTTTAGTCTCTTTTTGTTTTACCGAACCGGTTATCAATTTGCGGGTTGGTCATGGCAAGAGGCAATGCTGGTCGTCGGCATGTTTACCTTCTTGCAAGGCATCTCCCAAACTTTTTTATCACCGAATTTAAATCGCATCGTAGACCAAGTCCAAAAAGGCACTTTAGATTACGTTTTGCTGAAGCCCATCAGTAGTCAATTTTGGCTCTCGACGCGGATGGTTTCACCTTGGGGTCTACCCGATTTGCTGCTGGGATTGATTATTTTGATTTATATGGGCATCAGTTTGGGATTGTCGCCGCTCAACTATTTAATGAGCCTGATTCCTGTCGGCTGTGGTGTGCTGATTTTGTATAGCTTGTGGTTTATGCTGGGTGCGACTAGTATTTGGTTTGTGAAAGTTTACAATGTGACCGAAGTGTTGCGCGGTTTTCTCGAAGCTGGGCGCTACCCAATTATTGCCTACCCTGCTAGCTATCGATTTTTCTTCACTTTTATTGTGCCTGTCACGTTTCTGACGACTATTCCCGCTGAAACAATGTTGGGGCGATCGCCGACCCTGTGGATCATCGGGGCAGGGTTCTTAAGTGGTGTATTGTTGATCCTGTCTAATGCAGTCTGGCGATTTGCCCTTCGTTTTTACACCAGCGCCTCTAGCTAGCCTTTTAACTAAAGATGACAAATAAAACTAGTAAAACTAGCCCCTTAACTCTGATTGGTTGGCGTGAATGTGTCGCTTTGCCGGACTTTGGGATCCCGACGATCCGCGCCAAAATTGACACCGGAGCAGCTTCTTCTTCCGTCCATGCGACCCAGATCGAGTACTCTACCGACGGCGATCGCCAACTCGTCCAATTCCAGATTCACCCCCACCAGCACAATATTAAAGACACCGTAACTATCACTGCGCCGCTGCTCGAACACCGCCCAATCAAAAGCTCCAACGGCCAAAGACAGACCCGTCCCGTCATCGAAACCCACATCCAACTCGGCGACCAACTGTGGGCGATCGAACTAAACCTGACCAACCGCGACCTCATGGGATTTCGGATGCTATTAGGCCGCCAAGCCCTACGCAAACGTTTTCTCGTTGACGTCAACAAATCTTTCCTCCAAAGCTCCCCCGATCATTCAGAGACCCTATGAAAATTGCGATTCTTTCCCAAAGTGCCAAACTTTATTCCACTAACCGCTTAAAAGAAGCCGGCGAAGCCCGTGGTCACGAAGTTAGAGTGATCAACTTTTTGCGCTGCTACATGAACATCACTTCCCACCAGCCCTTCATTATTTACCAAGAAGAACGCCTCGAAAACTTTGATGCCATTATTCCGCGTATTGGTGCCTCGGCCACCTTTTATGGCAACTCCGTCGTCCGTCAATTTGAAGTGATGGGTGTGTTTACCCCAAACCCTTCCCAAGCCATCTCCCGTTCCCGTGATAAATTACGTTCCCTGCAAATCCTTGCTCAAAAAGGCATCGGTCTACCCGTTACCGGATTTGCCCACGCCACAGAAGACATCGATGGACTACTCGCGACTGTTGGTGGTGCACCAGTTGTGATCAAGCTTTTAGAAGGAACCCAAGGCATCGGCGTTGTCCTTGCAGAAACTCACCAAGCCGCCAAATCAGTAATTGAGGCTTTTCGGGGTTTGGACGCCAATATTTTGGTACAGGAATTTATCAAAGAAGCTAATGGCATGGACATCCGCTGTTTCGTTATAGGTGATAAAGTCGTTGCCTCGATGAAACGACAGGGTGCAGAAGGCGATTTTCGCTCCAACCTCCACCGGGGCGGCAATGCTGCCAAAATTAAACTCACGCCAGAAGAGCGTAGTACCGCCGTCCGCGCCGCTAAGGCAATGGGCTTAAAAGTTGCTGGTGTAGATCTACTCCGTTCCAATCATGGCCCAGTAGTGATGGAGATTAATTCTTCTCCCGGTCTAGAAGGCATTGAGAAAACCTCTGGGATTGATGTGGCAGGCAAGATTATTGAATATTTAGAGAAAAATGCAGCGCCTTCTAAGAGTGATGGTCGTGCTCAGTACTAGGGTGTACATGATAATTGCCTGAGGGCGATCGCCCTCAGGTTTGAGTTTAAACACAGTCAATCCCGAAAATTTGAGATACTCTTTTTTTTCTTACAAAAGAAGGAATTGAGTAGTGGGTTTGTGGTGGCTTAGCTTACTAAAATTCCTGCCGCTTTCCAAATACCCTTTTTGAGAAAGGGCCAGCATCTTTAAGCTTATTTGAATCAGCTACAGTTTCTTGAACGAAAAGAAACGTTATTTACTGGAGCACTTCCGTTATTTTTTGTAGATGTCCAATCTACCAAATTCTCAGGCAAAAGTAGCTTATATCGATAGCGATCAGCAGCTTATTCAAACCAAGTAGAAAATATTTAAATAATTCAAATTAAGAGCAGAAATAACTCAACTGTATTCATTCTCTTGGTGTATTTCTAATCATAGAAGCTGTTCTATCTCTTTATAGAGTGAGAGCTTTTCTGTCCCTATTGGCCTATATCTCAAGCCCGATGCTTCTTTGTAAAAGGAAGATTAATATATGGAAATAAGCTTTTTATCGAAAAGTCGCTACGTATCCATATATTTTGCGATTGAACAGATAAAAAGATGTTGTATCGAAAGAAGATTTAAACTCATGTCAACACATAAAAAGACCGAACATGATCACGATCATAAGAATCCCGATGCTAACCCTGATCCAATCACAGGCAAGCCTGGCGCTCATCCCGTAGGTACGGGTGCTGGTGCAGCTACTGCTGGTACAGTAGGAACAGTGGTCGGCGGCGCAGTCGGTGGCCCTGTGGGTGCAGTTGTGGGTGCAGTCGCTGGTTCCACAATTGGTGGACTCATTGGTAAGGGTGTTGCGGAAAAGATTGATCCCACCGTTGAAGATGAATATTGGCGGAATAACTACGAATCCCGCTCTTACGTTGAGAAAGATTATGGTTACGATTCAGATTACTCAAATGCTTACCGTGTAGGTTATGAAGGCTACTCTAACTACGCTGATCAAGGCATGAGCTACGCTGAAGCAGAACCACATCTGAAAAAAGATTACGAGACGCAGTATGGATCTAATCGTCTGAAATGGGACAAGGCGAAGCCTGCAACCGAAGATTCTTGGAATCGGGTTCATGGTAATTCGTCTAGCAAATAGTTGTCACAAGACAAGTTTGTTTGAATAAGTAAAACTCAAAATCGGCAATAGATTAGACTCTATTGTCGATTTTTCTTATTCTGCGAATAAATGCATGAAAATATAGTGCTTCCTGTCATATCTTTTATGAATGTTCGAGCAGCAATGGATCAATGAATTGGTTTCTTTATTTAAATTGATTGGCAATTTACTTTTGTCAGCAATCTATACTTAAAAAATGTAAAGTTGATATTTTTTCTAATCTATTGACTTCTCATATGAAGAGCAACTTGGAAAAAATGAATAGTCTTTTCGAACTGCTTTTTGCTACGAAGTGAATTAGCAAAGCCTATTCAGAAAAAAAGCTGGAGAACCATGGTCAAGCGTCTACGCCAAGATTCGATAGTATGTTGGCCTAATACGTCTTCGACAGTGAATAAGTCAATATTTTCTTGGTAGCCGAACTCTCGCGCTAACAAGTCTCGCATCTCGTAACCTCGGAGCCTTGCGCGATCTTCGTAAGGATTTTGGCGATCGCCTTGGCAGCCCCAGTCGAGATAGATTTGTGGGCGTAGTGCAGTGTTGCTTAGGGTTGGGGTCGCGGCAAAGATGAGTGCTGAATGTTGCAGGGAAATTTTGAAAGCGGTTTCTAAACTGTTGATGTCTTGGGGTTGTTTTTCTAAGCCAAGCCAAAATGAAGGGGAAAGTGCGGCAAGATTGGGAAATTGTCGAGGGTGTTGGGTTGCGGTGTAGAAGGCTGCTAGCCCTCCTCGTGATGCGCCGAGGAGTAAGGTTTTGTCTGCTTTGGTGCGGTAATTGCCGTCGATAAAGGGTTTGAGTCCTTTGGCAAGGTAATGACTATAGCCTTCGAGCCCGCCGCCGTTTTCAGGAACGTGTGAGTATTCATACTGGCGATCGCCGCTACAGATAGCCACGACAATAATTTTAGAGATCTGTTCTCGCAGATACATCCGGCTAAGGAGTTCCGCCACTTGCCAGCTCTGGCCGGATTCACCATCTGGAAAAAAAATATCATCACCATCGTTGCAATAGAGGACGGGATAATGCGTTTGACTGACTTCGTAGTCGCGCGGAATAAAGACATGCACTTTACGCGGTTGGTCGAAATGCGCCCCAAACCCAGAGAGCTGCAATGTGTCGTAGGTGTGGAAAAATCCGCCAAAATGGCCGTGGTCGTGAAACCATGCTCGCTGTCCACCTTTCTCGAATGCTTCCACCATCGTCTTCCTAGAAAAAATTAACCGCCATCAGGTATATCATTTTTTTACAGCGCAAAAAATCTTCGTTATGAGGCGATCGCCCCCGTAGATTATGAGACTCAGACAAAAGGATTGCGCCCGTTGTCGGCAAAAAGCTAGCCTTTGTTACCGAATTCAGTGGGATGCTAGCCAAACATGGCAATTTGTCTGTCCTGATTGCTGGCCAAATTTAGCCAAAGATAATCCCCATTACCGTTATGGCGGCACTTGGAAAGCAAAGAAAAGATCATAATTGCCCCTACAAAACCTGTCGAGAACACACATAAAAATTGCGAAATCAACCAGAGATAGGCCGAATTTTTCCATCCTCATGCACAATGAGATAATGAACCCTGTGCGTTTTCGGGCTGCTAATGAAATCTCGTTCTTTTTTCGTTTATTTAGGTCTTTTGGCGATACTCCTTGTGTCCGTAGGCATCGGTAGTTGGTACAGTATTTTTGCCCAGAGTCCGCTGCCTTGGCTGAATGGTGGAGTGGCTAGAACGCCAGCGGCGGCCTTGTTTGTCCCGCGTCAAGCTCCGTTGATGATGTCGTTGGTGGTTAATCCAGAGAAACTCGAAGCTTTAGGATTGGTGCAAACGCCTTGGGGTAAACGCCGTAACACGTTAAAAGAATTGCAGCAGGTGAAAACGAGCTTGCTCAGTGCGACGGGTTTGGACTATGCGCAGCAGATTGAACCGTGGCTAGGCGATGAGATTAGCTTGGCGGTAACAACGCTGGATATTGATCGTGATTTTGAAAATGGGATTCAGCCGGGTTATCTATTGATGGCGGAAGCGCGGGATGCAGCTTTAGCAAAGGAATTTTTGCAGCTTGCCTACGCGGATCAGGCGATCGCCGCCGATGCTGGTCTCAGTTTTGACAATTACAAAGGCGTCAATCTAGTCATTCCTAACGATACGAGTCAACAATTTTCGAGCGCCATCGTCAACAAATACGTACTGTTTGCCAACGATCCAAAAGTACTGCGCAGCGCGATCAATACCGTGCAGGTGCCAGATTTAAACCTAAGTCACGACCCCCAGTACACCGAAGCTTTAGAAACAATTGACCGCGACCACATCGCTATTGTCGTGGCAAATTTACCCGCGCTGAGTGCTTGGATTGCGAATGATCCTAACCCCGAAGAACCGACTCTAGAACAACGGCTGGCGATCGCCATCGGTTTACATAAAAATGGCCTGATCGCTGAAACAGGATTGATCGGTGACACTGCTGCAATGCTGACCCAGCCCGCGCTCGATGCCCCCGTCAACGCATTACATTACGTTCCCAAACAGGCGATGTTTACCGCTGCCGGCACAGACTTAAAACAGCTCTGGGCAGACGCAACGACCGGTTTAAATCCCAGCAGTCCGCTCTCACAGATTCTCCAACAAGTCGTCGCCGCAGTCCAAGAACCTTTAGGTTTAGACTTGCCAAACGATATTTTTGACTGGATTTCTGGCGAATATGCCCTAGCCATTGTCCCCGATGCAGAACGGCAAGATGTTGATTGGCTCTTCGTCGCAGAACGCGAGCCCGACGTTGATCTCGATCCCGTTATTGCCCATTTTGACGAATTGGCTCAAGCAAAAGGCCTCAGTGTCGGTAGACTGCCGTTGGGCGATCGCAAAGTAACCGCATGGACAGAAATTGACACCTCCGACCGCGACGATCTTGTCCAACTCAATGCCGATGTCCGAGGCGCACACCTCAGTGTCGAAGGTTACGAGTTATTCGCAACCTCTGTTAAAACCCTTAGCCGTGCCGTCAAAGCAAACGAAAGTAAATCAATACTCGATAATCCCGATTTCAAAACCAGCATCAGCCAATTACCCAGCGAAAATGGCGGTTATCTCTTTGCAGACTGGCAACGAGGCGCCAAACTGTTCAAAACTCAAGTTCCAATTTTGCGCGTTGTCGATTACGTCGCCAAGCCTTTTTTCAACCATCTCGACTCCTTTACCCTAACCAGTTCCGGGAGTACCGAAGATATTCGTCGCTCCACGCTGTTCTTTAATCTGTCTCCAGACCGTTTACAAAACTGAGACAAAACCATTTACGCCAAAAATCCATCTAAAATAAGAATGCGGAATAACAGCATCTAGCGGTGAAGTAACCCCTAGAGACTGTACTTATTTCACTGCTGTTTTATTTCTTTTGGCCCCCTATGACTGCCATGATGCTGGCTCCCGGACAAACTCTTAACGGACGTTACCAAATTCTGAGTGCACTAGCCCAAGGTGGATTCGGAGCTACTTTTCTGGCGACAGATTTACATCTGCCAGACCATCCCCGCTGTGTGGTAAAACAGTTACGACCTCAATTGGGAGAACCTACTGCCCTGAGAACGGCACGTCGCTTATTCGAAACAGAAGCACAAATTCTCCATGAAATTGGTAAGCATAATCAGATTCCGCAGTTGTTCGCTTATTTTGAAGCACAAGAAGAATTTTATTTAGTCGAAGAATACATTGAGGGGCAGAGTTTTCGAGACGAACTGCGAGAGCATGGCAAATTGTCAGCAAATGAAGTCGCTCAAGTTCTCAAAGAGATTTTAGAAATCCTCGTTTTTGTCCATACCAATCAAGTAATTCATCGGGATATTAATCCGAGTAATCTGATTCGTCGGCGCGTTGATGGCAAGCTTTGTTTAATCGATTTTGGTGCAGTGAAGCGAGTCACAACGCAATTGGCTCAATCTGCGGGTATGGGGACAGTTGCGATTGGAACACAGGGCTATTTACCCAGTGAGCAGGCTCAGGGTCGGCCACAGTTCGGGAGTGATATTTATGCAGTGGGCATGATGGGGATTGAGGCATTAACGGGCCAGTTTCCTCATTTATTACCGTCGGATTCTTTGACAGCGGAAATTTTGTGGCGTGATTTAGTTAATGTCGATGCTGGTTTGGCTCAGGTCTTGGATAAGATGGTGCGTCATGATTTTCGGGAGCGTTTTTTCACGGCTCAAGACGCTTTGGCTGCGCTGACAGAATTAACGCAGGTCACGTCTCAGACGGTTGTTTTAGGGCGACCAGAGCCTGCACCGATGCCACCACCAGTAACGTCTATGCCAACGCAGATGCCGCCTTTGGCTTCGCCTACTACTCTGTTTCCGTTTCGGATTGACCCGAAGGATCGGACAGCGATGGCATTGGTGATTGGTCTTGGTTTTGCGGGTTTGTTGAGCTTAATTATTAGTATTAGTTTGGGTCAGAAATGGTTTGCTGGTCGTCAGGCAACGGCTAAGGATTATAGTCAGGGGCAACTCTATCAGGAGTCTGGGGAGGCAGAAAATGCGCTCAGAAGTTATCAGTTGGTGCTGGATAATAATGCGAATCACCAAGGGGCTTTACTGGGTAAAGCTCAGGTACAGCAAAAGTTACGGCGTTATGATGATGCACTGGTTACTTATGATAAGTTGTTGCAGGTAAATCCAAATTCTTGGGAGGCTTGGCTCGGTAAGGGTGAAATCTATGGCGATCGCCAACAATATGATTTGGCAATGTCGGCTTTAGATCAAGCCATTCAAAACAAGCCGGATAGCGCCGAAGCATGGGGTGCGAAAGCCAAAATCTATTTAGCCCAAAAAGATACAAATAACGCGCTGTATAGCTTGGAATCATTACTGGAGGTCGACGAGAGCCAAACTTGGGCTTGGTACGAAAAAGGCTGGATTCACCACAATCGCCAGCAATACGAAGAGGCGATCGGTGCTTACGATCGCGCTGTCAAACTCGATGGTAACGACTCAAACGTTTGGTATCAGCGGGGTAATAGCTATTTCAAATTGGGTAATTACAGTGAAGCTCAAAATTCTTACCGTCGCACTGTGCGTCTCAAGGCAGATCACGCGCCTGCTTGGTACAGTCTTGGCATTAGTCTCGAAAACTCAAAAGAGTATAGTGAAGCGCAAACGGCCTTTGAAAAAGTTGTCCAGTTAGAACCTCAAAATGATCGTGCTTGGTATCATGTCGCTTGGAATGCTCAGAAAAATGGCAATCAAGCTGCGGCTGTTGCTGCTTACCAAAAAACCACTCAGCTCAAAGGGGATGACCAAGTAAGCTGGCGCGCGCTCGGCAATCTTCATTACGAAGCCAAAAACTATGCTCAAGCCTCGGAAGCCTACTCTCGTTCGCTGACTTTAAATGCGGCAGATGGCGATACTTGGGAGCGACAAGGTAATAGTTTGCTGGAATTGGAACGCTATCAAGAGGCGATCGCCGCCTATGATCAAGCTTTGCGCTACAAACCCGACAATAAACAAATTCTTGCCAACAAACGCGAAGCCGAAAAGCTGATTAACTGGGATCAAGAACAGGTGGATCAAGAGGAAAAAGAAGAGGAAGAAGATGTCGGCGGAAACATTGAAGATGCTGCTGAAGAGTTAAAAGAAAAAACCCAAGAGGGAGCTGAAAAAATCAAAGATAAGGCAATAGAGCTTAAAAATACTGTCGAAGAGCTATTACCTTGGTGATAGGGAAATTAAAAAAAATGCGTTTGTAGCACAATCCTATTTGTAAATACCCCCATTAGTAGAGACGATAGTCGTTCTTTTAATAGATGCTTAAATAGCTTTGATAGAACTAATATTGCTGTTGTGTAAAGACGTAAATTAACGCGACAGAAAAATGGATATTGTTAGGATTTTAATTGCAATTTTCTTGCCCCCTTTAGGCGTATTTCTCCAAGTTGGTATTGGCCCGCAGTTCTGGATTAATATTTTGCTTACTTTGCTGGGCTATATTCCGGGAATCGTCCATGCGATTTGGATTATCCTCAAGCGATAATTTCGGTGAATGGTAATAAAAAACGGGCTTGGAGCAAACGTGCTTTGAGTCCGTTTTGGTTTTTAAAAAAGAGAAGCAAAAAAATAACTTTAATATCGTTTACTGATGCTCAAGCCAATCGCTGATCGCGGCGATCGCCTGATTTTCATTTTTTACACTCTTCGTCGTTGATTCTTTGATGAGTTGACCATAGGTTTTTGTCTGCGACAGTTGCATTGCTGAATCACTGTCAATTGAGAGAATCAATGTCGGCACTTGAATTTGTGGCAACTGATAATTTAAATATTCACTACGAAGCTGACTACCGCTGCGAGTAAAAAGCAGCTGACAACTACCGGGCGATCGCCGCAACAACTGACAATATTCAAACGCCCGCGCAATCTTTTTTCTTTGGCCAAACAACGCTGCCAGTGGGGTAATTAGTTTCAGCACCCATGGCACAATTGGCCACCGCGAAGTTAACCTTTTCTCCCAGAAATACCTCGGGTTATTTTCCGTATCTACACCCAGCGGCGATCGCAGCACCAACCCCGCCACCCGCTCCGGATGATTCAGCGCATACCGTGCTGCCACCCATGCCCCCAGCGAATCTCCCACCAGATAAATCTTTTTTAGCCGTAAATTTTCAAACAACTCTTCAAGGATTTCACATTCCCACTGGATTGAATAAGGGCAGTTTGGTTGCTCCGAATCTCCAAATCCCATCAAATCCGGCGCAAAACAGTGATAATTCCGACTCAGCGTTTCAAAAAAATCCGACCACTGCGACCCATTGCGACATTCCCCATGGATAAAAACCACCGCCTCGCCCTGACCAGCTTCCCGCCAAAAAATCTGTCCTTGGCTCAGTTTTAAACGAGAATTGCGAACGACGCACACCATAAGGCTTTCGAAAAAATGTACTAAATGTATAGGTTAGGCAACGACGGTCAAGCCAGCGAAAAAATCCTGCAACTGTCGGGCATGGTCATGGCTCAGATCATCATAGGGAATCTGAGACGGCTTAAAGGATCTGACGGCCAAAATTTCGTCGGTGTCAGCAATAGCAGCCTTAGATGACTCCACCTCAGCGGCGATCGCCACCGTCACAGCATGGAAGCGAGGATCTCGCTCCAAACTAGAATACACTCCCACGAGCCGCGAAACTTTCACGAGCTTAAAACCGGTTTCTTCCAGTAATTCCCGCCGCGCACATTGACTCAAATCCTCTCCCCAATCCAGAATTCCCCCCGGCAAACTCCACTGGTCTGTATCCCGCCGCCGCGCCAATAAAATCTGTCCATCCGGCAACACCGGAATCACACTTGTACCCAACAGCGGACGACGTAAGAGCAGCTTTAAACCTGTCGAAAGGTAACGCCAAATGTTCATGGAATAATTTGCTGCTAATAAAAGTCAAGTCTTCCATTCTAAAGGCATTTTCCCTGTCTCATCCCGACCCCGCGCCTTGGTATGATGTGGGCATCATCGACAAATTATGGATTAGACCCATGACGACCCATTTCATCACCGCAGAGATCGATCTTCAGGAAAACCCTGCTGAGTTGCAAAAGGAAATCGAAAAGGAATTAGACAAGCGTGGTGAAACCCTCCGTTGGGCGATCGCCTCCGTAGAAAATGACAAAGTAAAAGTCGAAGCCATTACCCTCACAGCGGACAAATAAACCAGACCCATGACCTTGGTTGCCGACTCAAATATTGACATTAAAGCATGGCAATTTTGTCATCCTCGCTGGCACGAAACCGTTCGGCGGGTTTGTCGTTCTGAACCGGGAGCCTTGGTTATCCCCCACAATCGGGCGGCGCTGGGTGAAATTGTCAAAACTGCCCAGCAGGAAAAAAAGACGATTATTCCCTGTGGCAACGGCTCAAAGTTAGCGTGGGGCGGCGTGACCTCTGGCGCGGATTGGCTCGTCAGCACCAAAAAACTCAACGGCATTTTGGAACATGCTGTTAATGACCTCACCATCACTGTTGAAGCTGGTTTAACCCTCGCGGCTCTGCAAAAACATCTCGCTGCATACAATCAATTTTTGCCCCTCGATCCGAGCTTTCCAGCGGACGCAACTTTAGGCGGAATCGTTGCCACGGCAGATGCAGGCAGTTGGCGGCAAAGATATGGCGGTGTGCGAGATTTATTGTTGGGAATCACTGTTGTCCGCACCGATGGAGAATTTGCAAAGGCGGGCGGTAAAGTCGTTAAAAATGTGGCGGGTTACGACTTGATGAAATTGTTCACGGGTTCCTACGGGAGCTTGGCGATCGCCACCGAGTTAACCTTTCGCCTGTATCCGCTGCAAGAATTATCCCAAACGATTTTGGTGACGGGTTCCAACGCAAACATCGCTAAAGCCTGCCAAAGATTAATGGATTCTGTGCTCACCCCCACGGGCGCGGATCTCCTCTCCCAAGCCCTGATGCAGCAGCTTGATCTCGGTAATAGCTTTGGGCTACTCGTGCGATTTGAAGCGATCCAAGAAAGTATCACTGCCCAGATAAATGAGTTGGAGGCGATCGCCGCCGCATTATCCTTGCAAACTCAATCTCAACCCGAAACCCTTTGGCGAAAAATTAGCGCAACCATCCACCAATCTCCCGTGTATTGCAAAGTCGGCGTTTTGCCGACCCACGCCACCGAACTTTTAACCCTGTGCGAAACCCTCACCGATGGTGCAGGTAGCGGCATGATTCACATTAAAAGCGGCTTAGGTTTGCTCCATTTTCCCCACGCCAAATTTCTACGACAGTTCCAAGAAGTGCGGCAATTCTGCCAACAAAATCAAGGATTTTTAACGGTTTTAGATGCACCCTATTCTCTGAAAACGCAATTCGAACCATGTGGTTACAACGGCAGTGCCTTGCCCCTCATGAAAAAAATCAAGCAGCAATTCGACCCCAATAATCTACTCAGTCCGGGACGCTTTGTCGGCAAAATTTAACGGGCAAATCTTCAACGCGACAAAATCTGTGCCACAAATTCTTCCGGTTTTTCGGGGCTAACCATCACTGTTTTCTTGCCCAACTTCAGCACGACAGCCAACCTCGGCGCAGTGACGTAGGCATCGTAAACGCCTAATTTTGAGGTGCGAAATTTCCCAACAAACGAGAAAAATCCACCATTCCCAAAAATGCGTAACGACTTCTCCATCGCCGTCGGATCGTACACCGCACTGTCTAAATTATTGAGCGCAATTTCTGTTGTCCAACCCAGCCGCTGGATGATTAGGCGATCGCCCGCAATTTCATAGCCCCGCACCATAAATGCTGCCGATAACACCGCCGTCAAAACGATGATTATCGAGAACAAACCTACCGACGCATTGCCGATTTGTCTACTAACGAAAATCAGAACTCCGATACCAATAATTAATGTCAGGCAAGTCGCCGCCGTAATATAAGTCAGCGATTGACTCCATGGCGCTTTAAAAACCAAAGTTTGACCCATCGATTTATCCCAAAAGCTATTGCCACATTAACAACGACATCAACCCCCCGCCAAAGAATCGTAAAGATTGGCGATCGCCAAGCCCCCTAAAATGTCAAGAAATCATTCTTTCAATCCAGTTGCAAAAAGTGTTAGTCTTGATGCCTCCAAAATATCTAGCACTACCAAATATCGAAACTTCCTATAAGAAAGATTGTTATTAAGCTAGAATTGTGTAGAAATTGTCAAGAAAATTTACAGGTTTTAGGAACCATCCGCAAAATATATGTCTCTCCCCATTCGTAACGTAGCGATTATTGCCCACGTTGACCACGGTAAAACTACTTTGGTTGATGCACTTTTGCACCAGTCCGGCATTTTCCGAGAGGGCGAAGACATTCCCGATTGCGTAATGGACTCCAACGACCTTGAGCGGGAACGCGGCATCACAATCCTTTCCAAAAACACGGCCGTCCGCTACCAAGACATTCATATCAATATCGTTGACACCCCCGGCCACGCTGACTTTGGTGGAGAAGTAGAGCGCGTCCTCGGCATGGTAGACGGTTGTATTCTGATCGTCGATGCCAACGAAGGCCCTATGCCCCAGACTCGTTTCGTGCTCAAAAAAGCCCTTGAAAAAGGTTTGCGTCCGATCGTCGTCGTTAATAAAATTGACCGCCCCAACGTTAACCCCGAAATCGCCGTCGATAAAGTATTTGACCTCTTCGTCGAACTCGGCGCAGACGACGACCAATGTGATTTCACTACTCTTTACGCTTCCGGTCTCTCTGGATTTGCACGGAACTCACTTAGTGATACCAACGAAGACATGGAGCCTATGTTCCAAGCCATTCTCCACCACGTTCCGCCCCCAGCAGGCGACCCTACCAAGCCCATCCAACTTCAGGTGACGACCCTCGACTATTCCGATTACCTCGGACGCATCGTGATTGGTCGTATCCACAACGGGACGATTTTGGCGGGTCAACAGGCCGCTCTGATTAAAGAAGATGGCAGCATTACCAAAGCAAGAGTCGCTAAATTAATGGGCTTCTCCGGTCTGGCTCGTGTAGAACTTAAAGAAGCGTCGGCAGGTCAAATCGTCGCGGTTTCCGGTTTTGCTGATGCAAATATCGGTGAAACAATCACTTGTCCCAATGAGCCTCTGGCACTGCCTTTGATCAAGGTGGATGAGCCAACCTTGCAGATGACTTTCTCTGTAAACAACTCTCCTTTTGCCGGTCAAGAAGGTAAGTTTGTCACCTCTCGTCAGATCCGCGATCGCCTAGAACGAGAATTGGAAACCAACGTTGCCTTGCGCGTTGAAGACGGCGAAACCACCGATAGTTTTGCAGTCTCCGGTCGTGGAGAATTACACCTCGGCATTTTGATTGAGACCATGCGCCGCGAAGGATTTGAGTTCCAAGTTGCTCAGCCTAAAGTGATTTATCGTGAAGTGAACGGTAAGCCCTGCGAGCCTTTTGAGTATCTTGTGCTGGATGTTCCTGAAGATGCTGTTGGTGGCTGTATCGAGCGTCTCGGCCAACGTAAAGGCGAAATGCAGGATATGCAAGCCGGAGCTGGCGGTCGTTCTCAACTAGAATTTGTCGTTCCTGCCCGTGGTTTGCTCGGTTTCCGTGGTGAATTTATCCGCATTACTCGCGGTGCTGGCATCATGAACCACAGTTTCCTCGAATATCGCCCCCTCTGTGGTGAGTTTGAAACCCGCTACAACGGCATTATTACTGCTTTTGAAGAAGGCACTGCGACGTTCTACGCTCTCAAGAATGCTGAAGATCGCGGCCAATTCTTCATCACGCCGGGTACGAAGGTTTATAAAGGCATGATTGTCGGTGAGCAGAACCGCCCCCAAGATATGGCGCTGAATGTTTGCAAAGCGAAGCAGCTCACAAACCACCGGGCAGCCAGTGGCGACGAACTTGTGCAACTCCAAGCACCGATGGAAATGAACCTAGAGCGTGCCCTTGAGTACATTGGCCCCGGCGAACTGGTTGAGGTTACGCCTGAGTCGATTCGTCTCCGGAAGCTCGATACGAAAAAAATGGCAAAGCGTTAAGCCTAGCTAGCCGTCACAATTGAATAATTTAGAGCAATATTTGGTTCAGCCAGTAGGGAGATTTCACGGAATCCCCCTACTTTTTTATTGGTCGATTAAACCGTGCTGAGGATTTGGTCTTGGTGAACCCATGTGGCATGGAAGCCGTAGGGGACTCGTTGGGGAATCAGAATGCGGGCGATCGCAATAGAGTTCTGACTCTGGCCAATCAGAGTTTGTGCATTTTCTAAACTGAGTTGAATATCGTCTTCAATACCATAATCTGCTTGGGTTCTTTTTCTTTGAGCGTTAATCAGTTGACGGTGTAATTGTGTCGGAACAATTCCAGTTTTGACAATCTCTTTACCGAATGCAGCAATGACGGCAGAGTGGCTAGAAAAACTCAAATCTTTTTCCCAGAGAAAAGCTTCGGCAATATAAAACATTGTGTAATATGCTCTAGATCCAGCAAAGTTATAGAGTTGCTGATCTGCTAAAACTTGTGATGCTTTCAGACTCTCCTTTGCTTTAGCGATAAATTTAGAAGCTTCGGGCTTCATAGCAAAATTCCTTCTCTTTTCACATTGGCAAGGAAAGGCGTATTTTGCTGATGAAACTTTGCCGAAGAAATAAAGTGACAAGAAATCACTACATCATTTTCCAAACTATATTTAGCAATAATATCGCCAGTCTTATCAATTTCTTTATATGGATTTATGTCAGTTCTAAGGATAGTCAATAAATCAATATCTGAAAATTCTTTTGCATCCCCTCGTGCTTGAGAACCATAAAGAATAATATTTTCGATATTTTCACTATATAGATCTAGTAACGATTCTTTAATCTGTACCAAAATTGATCTTATTTTTTCTTCGTACATAATTCATTTTGCTCAATTATAAAAGTGTGGCGATCGCCCTTTACTCCAGTAACAAAGATTCGGCGATCGCCTTTAACTAGACTCATATTTTTTGGCTTCAGTTAGGGCTGTATTAATTACCGGTTGGCTTAAACGGATACCACGCTTTAACATATTGGCGATCGCCGTCTCCATCGAAAAATCATACCCTTCTTTTTTTGCCCTGAGTAAAATGCCAATAGAACCAGTAACTTGTAAAGAACTGAGCCGAGCAATACGACGACCAATAGCTTCATCAATACAAACTGTTTGAATATGTCGATCCAGAGCACATTGAATGACTGAAGCTTCTCCTAAATCTAATGAATTCAGAAGTAACGGAGAGATTTGGCAAGGTTCCTCTAATTTGTTTAGCCCAGAGGCTGCACGAAATTCAGCAACTCCAAATCCAGATTTCCCGCCTCGAAGAATTTCTTGACCGACTTCAAAAGGAACAGCTACATTTTTATAGAGGTTTGGCAAAATAGTTAAGTCGCCGAATGCGGCAATCAAAGCCAATAATGGTGAGGTATTAATTACAATTTGCTGTGTTTTAGGCATTCGCAAAATCTGAGAGGACTTCTGCTTCAGTCAAATCAATCATTGGCACATTATATTCTTGTAATCGTAGTAAAAAAGTGACGCGATCTACTCCGATTAGAATAGCTGCCATACCGGAAGAAATTCGTTTTTGTTCGAATAGTTTGACGGCCATTGCCCATTTTGCTTCTTCTTCAAACTCGCCTTGGGTTTTACCAACCGCATCTGGAAAATATTCAGGGTAATCAATAGAAAGAGTAAATGACATTAGAGATTTTATTTTACAATTACCTTGATTTTAACTTATAGCTCTTGAAGGGCGATCGCCCTTCAAGAGCTATAACTTTTCGGCAATTTCAATAAACTGACGACTCTGCTCAATCAATATCTGAGTATCTTCTGCACTGAGCTGAATATCATCTTCAATTCCATAATCTGCTTGAGTTCTTTTCCGTTGAGCGTTAATCAAATATCGATGAAATTCTGTGGGTACAATACCTGCTTTCACAATATCTCGACCGAAAGCTGCGATGACAGCGGAATGACTGGAAAAGCTCAAATCATTTTCCCAGAGGAAGGCTTCAGCCATATAAAACATTGTGTAATAAGCTCTTGATCCAGCAAAGTTATAGAGTTTCTGATCTGCTAAAACTTGTGATGCTTTTAGACTCTCCTTTGCTTTAGCGATAAATTTTGGGGTTTCTGGCCTCATAGCAAGATTCCTTCTCTTTTAACGTTGGCAAGGAAAGGTGTATCTTGCTGATGAAACTTTGCTGATGAAATAAAGTGACAAGAAATCACTACATCATTTTCCAAACTATATTGGGCAATAATATCGCCAGTCTTATCAATTTCTTGATATGGATTTATGTCAGTTCTAAGGATAGTCAATAGATCAATATCTGAAAATTCTGTTGCATCCTCTCGCGCTTGAGAACCAAATAAAATAAAATCTTCTAAATCTTCTTGATAAAGTTGAGAAAATTTTTGTTTGAGTTCTAAAAGAAGTTGATTTATTAGACTCGTTTTAGACATTTTAATACCTCGCTGAATTTGTTAGGAATATCAATTATCTCTGGATCCTCAACCTCAATCTTTGTCCCTGTCATTTCTTCTATTTCACGAATTTTTCTATCTAAAATCTTCAATAAACTACCCTTCTTATCCAGCTGAAGAATATCATCTTTGTCAAAAACAATAATAGGGATACCAGTTTTACAATAGAAGATTATTTGCTTAAGAAAACCATCACTAGCTTTTCTATGACGCTCTCCTATTTTCTTAGGGAATCCGGATATAGAATTAATGCTAAAAAATATTCCTACGCCAACTGTTTTCTCAAAGTTATGAGAGACAAGACTAGATAATCTTGAAATTTGAGAATCTGAAATTGGAGATTGAGTTGCTTTTGCTTCTAATAAAAAACCTTTTGGCAAACCTTCTAAATTCAACAAAGAAAATATAGTGTCCCATTCAGGAGAAGAGCCTGACATCAACAAATCATATTGTGCGCCAGCAGATTGGTATGACTTCAAATTGTTCCAGCCTTGTAAGCTTCCAAAACTCAAAATAGCAATTTGTTCTAAAAGATAACCTGCATCTTGCTTTTCTTTATCTGAAGGTTTTGTGTCAGACACAAAGCCACTAAATTTTGCCAATAATTTCTTCAGGAATTTGTCAGGAACATAATGATAAGTGGAAAATAAATCAACTGTATTTATTCCCTTCTCTTTACATTTTTGCAGGCTCTCCAATAACTCTTTATGGGCGCTGATAGTTTTTTCAATTAATGATTCAGAATCCATTTTTTCATTCATAGACTCTGCCCAACTCAACTAGTAATTTTTGTTTTTTCTGAAAATAGGCAATCACATCAAAAGATAGTTCAGCTATATCCTCAATCTCTTCATCACAGTTCTCACAAGTGAAAGGCAAATCCGGTATTCCCTTATCAAAAGGAAGGGATTCAATATATTTATCATTTGTACATGCATGATAAATAAGTAAATATGTTGTTGCAAAATCGTATAATTGACAGGCAAGCAAAAAAGCTAATGCTTGTTCATAAGTAATAAATAGTTTATTGACAATTTCATGAGGCATCAAACTATCACGAGATAGAATCATTGTTTCCAACTCGCTCTTTTGTGATCTAGATAGAAAGTTTAGAGCCTTAGTTAATGCTCTTGAGTCTTCCATCACTCTCCCCTAATTCTCTTAGTAGAAACTCCAGCATTTTTCTTGAGCCTCCCCATTCCGCATAACATTTGATGTGTTTAAGGCAATCTTGTCCTTGTGTAGGATTTCCATTCCCAAAATAACAATGTCCTCTAATTAATCTTTTACTTTTTTCTAGTTTTTCATAATCTTTTATTTCCTGTTCCAAAGAAAACTCATAAGATCGCGTTCCCCACTCACGCATTAAGGTTTTTGTGATTTCATCTTCAACCTTTGAGAAAAGCAAAGGATCTTCCGGGATTTCCTGAGCGAAGAAACAAGACTTAGCAAGCGCTTCAGATAAAGCTTTAAGACCTCCTCCCTTAATATCAATAATTTTCTTTCCTGTACGAGCATTGAGTGTAACGCCAGAAGAAGTAGCCCTTACACTTTCGTGATACCAACTATATATTGGATCATTTGGTTTGTTGTATTTTGACCATAATTGTTTCAATATCAAATCATAAAGGTCTATATCTTTCCATTGACCCCGAACTCTTTTTGCTAATAATTCATAAATCTGGGGCACTTTTTTCCAAAATTCAAATTGATAACCTCGTATTTTTTGATCTGAAAAACCTTTAACCATAAACCCTCTCCACATTAGTGCAACGTAATCAGGTGCAATCTCACAAATCACTGTCCAGCGATAATTGATATTGCTTGTTGCAGGAACTTGATAGATTCTTAAAAGATACTCTTTTCCATCTTGTCGGATCGGACCATACCAGCCATCTTCTCCGAACTCATGCAGCAAAATATCTGGGTTATTTAATGTTAAATTCCCTTCCTCGTGAGTACCTATTTTGAAGCTTAGCCAATTACAGTCTCGCTTAATATATTCACTCCATAACCGATTTGTATTGAGTTCCCCTGATAAAATTTGCTTATGAACTAAGTTGACTAATTCCTCATGGGTAGGAGCTGTCTTTCCAGCAATTCTAGACAAGCTAGCTTTCGTAAATTCTTGCTTAATAAATTGGCGAGTGAATTCTTCGCCTTGATAGCCGTGATCAACAAGTGTTAAAGATTTGCCCATATGTGTTGAGAAGAACTCATAGTTTTGCTTGGTGTCAGTATAGCTCTTGCCTAAGAATCAAAGATAAAAAAAGGCGGGACTAGCCCACCCTTTTTACTGAATTCAGATTGTTGTCTTAGTCGTCGATACCTTCGATGCGGTCTTCTACTTCTTGATAAAGCTCTTGGAGACGGTCTAGATTTTTATCACTAGTTTCCCAGTAACCACGACCATTCACTTCCAGCAGCGTGGTGACCATCCGCCGGAAAGAGTTGGGGTTGAGATCCATCAGACGCTTACACATTTCCTCATCCTTGATGAAGGTATCGTTGGTATCCTCATAAACCCAGTTATCTACCGCATCCGCCGTCGCAGACCAACCCATCGTATTGACGAGACGCTTCGATAGTTCCCGCACACCCTCATAACCGTGGGAAAGCATTCCTTCATACCACTTCGGATTGAGGAGCTTCGTGCGAGCATCCAGACGAACCGTTTCAGAAAGTGTCCGCACCTGAGCATTTGCAGTGGTTGTATCCGCGATAAACGCCGCAGGTTTTTTGCCGTCGTCCCGTAGTTGAGAAATCACCTTCGTAGGGTCAGAGTCGAAGTAGTGGGATACATCCGTCAAACTAATCTCAGAAGAATCGAGGTTCTGGAAAGAAACATCCGCTGTCTTGAGGGAAGATTCAAACACTTTGCGGTTTTCGTCCATCACGCCGGGATTGTCGGAGTTGAAGGCAAAGGATTTACGGTTTAGGTACATATCCTGAAGCTCTTTCTCCTCTTCCCAAGAACTGTTTTCTACTGCCAAGTTAACGTTAGAAGAGTAGGAACCAGAAGCATTGGAGTAGATGCGAGTCGCCGCTTGACGAATATTGATACCCATCTCTTCCGCTTGGTCGAGGGCATGTTTGCGCACATAGTTCATTTCGAGAGGTTCATTGGCTTCCGCTGCCATTTTCACCGCTTGGTCGAGCAGGTTCATTTGGTTGATAAACAGGTCACGGAATACACCGGAACAATTCACCACGACATCGATGCGGGGACGACCCAACTCTTCGAGGGGAATCAGTTCGATTTTGTTCACGCGACCGAGGGCATCGGGTACTGGTCTTGCGCCGACCATCCACATGATTTGGGCGAGGGATTCGCCGTAGGTTTTGATGTTGTCGGTTCCCCAAAGAACACAGGCGATCGTCTCAGGGTATGCGCCGTCGTTATCGAGCTTCTGACGATCAATCAGGCGATCGACCACCACTTTTGCCGACTGAATAGCCGCCATTGTGGGGATCGATTGAGGATCGAGGGCGTGGATATTTTTGCCAGTAGGGAGAACTTTGGGGTTACGGATGGGGTCGCCACCGGGGCCGGGGAGAACATATTCACCTTCAAGGGCTTGGAGTAGACCACCGAGTTCTTTGTCGGCACAAACTTGCTCTAGACAGAATTCGAGGTAAGCGAATAGGGGTTTGAGAGCTTCTTGGTCAACGTTTTTGTAGCCAGACCCATGGAGAGATTCAACCCAAGGCGATTTTTTGCCCACGTTGAGGAAGTTCAAACGAGCCACAAGGGACACGCGACCTTCTTCATTAATGAGATCTTCAACGAGGGCACGAACTGCGGCGCGACAGGCTTCATTGATGTCTTGGAGTAGGTTGACATCTTCGAGAATACCTTTGTCGCTATTGCGATAGATCTCTTCCATTTTGCGACCCAAGCTATTGGCGATGATGCTGGGCAAACCGAGGAATCCTTCGTCTTCTTCGCGGTCAAGGCTGGCAATATTCACTAAGGTGGCGATCGCCTCTTCAGCAGTAGGGGGCTTGCCGATGACGTGGAGACCACAGGGTAGTAAACGAGATTCAATTTCGATGAGCTTACAGTAGACACTGCCGACCATATTGTCGCGCTCGTCTCGGCTCATTTCCGCCGCATTAATATCGGGGATAACGATGTCCTTGTCGAGGTTACAGACCCGCGCCTGATCCATAATCGTGTTCACAATCTGAACACCACGACCACCTTCCTTAAGAGTTTGGTAGGATGCAATCAATTCACCCAGTTCTTTCAAGCCCTTATACAGACCAGCATTCTCAGCCGGCGGAGTCAGGTAGGAAATGGTGTTGGCATAACTCCGACGTTTGGCGATCGTCGCCTCAGAAGGATTGTTCGCGGCGTAGTAATAAATGTTGGGCGTGCTACCGATCAAGTTATCGGGATAACAATCACCGGACATCCCCATCTGCTTACCGGGCATGAATTCGAGCGAGCCATGAGTTCCGAAGTGCAGAACTGCATCAGTGCCCCAAATTTTCTCGATGTAGGTGTAATACGCCGCGAAACCATGGTGAGGTGAGGCCGAGCGAGAGAAGAGCAAACGCATCGGGTCGCCTTCATAACCGAAAGTAGGCTGAACACCAATGAAGAGATTACCAAAATGCTTGCCGTAGATCAGCAAATTCTGACCGTCGCTGTTCAGTTCTCCCGGTGGTGGCCCCCAGTTTTCTTCGAGGCGGTGGGAATAGGGCGTTAGGCGCTCATACTCTTCGACACTCATGCGGTGGGCAATATTGAGTTCTGGAGAAGCATATTGAGCTTCCGCATCATGAATAATCAACTCGAGCAGCTCTTTTGGCGTTTCAGGAATATCTTGGATGTCGTAACCGTTGTCCCGCATCCCTTTCATCACTTCGTGGATGGAACCAAAGACATCGAGGTAAGCCGCTGTACCAATATTTCCTTTGTCAGGAGGAAAACTAAAAATAGTGATCGCGAGTTTCTTCTGGAGTTTGGGTTTCTTGCGGAGGTTGGCCCACTTCATCGCCCGTCCGGCGATCGCCTCAACCCGATCCTGCAACGTAATCGAACGACCCGTCATGCCATCACGACCAGACATAATGATTGGCTCAATCGCACCGTCTAATTCAGGAATTGCAATCTGAAGCGCCACTTGAATCGGATGAAGACCAAGATCACTTTCTTCCCACTCTTCCGTTGTCTGGAAAACGAGGGGCAAAGAAACCATATATGGACGGTTTAAACGCTTGAGCGAATCAACAGCTTTCGGGTGATCCTGACGAGCCGGGCCACCAACAAGCGCAAAACCAGTTAGAGAAACAACAGTATCAACGAGAGGTAGCTTTTCTACACCCGCAACCGTGTCATCCCAGAAAAATTCATCCACAGGCTTTGAGAAATCAAGACCACCCGCAAATACCGGAATCACCTTTGCTCCCCGATATTCAAACTCTTGGAGCATCGCCACATAATGAGCATCATCACCCGTCACAAGGTGAGTTCTCTGGAGAACTATTCCGATACAAGGCGCAAGAGGATCTTTTAGATCATCATTAATATCTTCGCGATTGTTGTACCACTGGAGATACTCTTTCGAACTCTCAAACATTTTGGGAGCCAAAGGATGCCAAATACCCATGTCCGGGTAAACAACAGGCTCCTCATAATTTGCTAGCTCGCCATCAATATTGAGCTGACCATCCAGAATGTACTTATCCGTCATCATCAACAGAAAGTTTTCCAGATTGTCAGGAGAACCACCCAGCCAATACTGAAACGACAACATGAAGTTTCGCGCATCCTGAGCCTTCTCCACGGGTAAATACTTGAGAACTTTCGGCAATGTGCGGAGAAGCTTAAGCATGGCATCCTGAAAAGAAGAGCCAGACTTCGCTTTGCGCTTTTTCATAAACTCGCCAATCGCACTCTTAGATTGACCAAGCTGGGCCATGGAGAATGTGCCCATTTTGTTTAGGCGCATTACCTCAGGCATGGAGGGGAAGACGATCGCCGCATTTAAGTTGTCACGATGTGGAGTGACCGCTTCAACAACCTTCTGGGCAAGATCTTCGATAAAAATCAAAGACGCAATAAATAGATTTGCTTCAGCAATATCCCGCTTAAACTCGTCATAATTCTCTGGATTGCGGAGTTCTTCAACCAAGTAACCACTAATTTCAATCGCAATTTTAGGGTGGTTAGCATTGATAGTTCTAACCGCCGCCGATAGCGAACTTTGGTACTGGGACTCCAGTACGACGTAGACCACCTTCACTAACGTGCGATTGTTGATGTCATCGGGTGTGATGTGACGAATGGCGGACTTAACGTTAGTGAACATAGATGGCGATTCTCCTTTACTTAAAGTAAGTAGATGGATACAGAAAAGTTTAAAAAATGGGCCGCTCAGCCATCACGTTTTATGAAGCGTTGATAGCGAAATGGCCGTGGATAAGCTTTTAGCACTCTAGTTGTTGTAGCAAAAAATGCCGACTAGACCGGAAAAGAACGATAATTCTGACACAATTTGATAAACCAAACTTAATTCTTTGTCATATTGCTTGACAATACTTACGGCTGATTTGAGACATTATCTTACTTGACTACTTTTTCGAGAGATCTGCGGCAATTTTGCGATCAAGTTTTTTTTGCTTTTGTAACGCAATGAAACTCGCGCTGTTTGCTTTGCTGATGATTATGACCGGAATTTTATGAAGCGAAATCAATACTAAATTACTAAGGTTTTAAAAAGGATGCACAGTTATTTACCGTGCATCCTTGAAATTCTCAAACGCCTGTTTTAGAAAATTTTAGGTAAAAAGTCTAGTAATTCAGCCCAAGATTGGAGATCGGCGTCAGGGTCGTAATCGTCAGAACTCCATTTGGTGAAGGAATGCAGACCGCCGCCATAAATTTCCATGTTGTAGGGGATTTCTGCGCTGTTGAGGTCGGCTGCGAGGGCGGCGACTTCGGACATGGGCGAGACGGGATCGGCGGAACCGTGCAGGATGAGTAGTTCGCCTTGGGTTTCGCTGTAATCTTGGCCTTCGGGTAGGGCGAGGCTGCCGTGAAAGGAAATGAAACCGTCGAGATCGATGCCTGTGCGGGCAAATTCGAGGACGGCTGCGCCACCGAAGCAATAGCCCATGACGGCGACTTTTTCGGGATCGACGCCTTCTAGGTTTTGGGCGGCGGCTAAGCCGGCAAAGAGTCGTTCGCGCATTAGGTTGCGATCGCCATAAAGTTTGCCACTGGCTGCGCGGGCTTCTTCAACGTTAGTCGGGCGATCGCCTTGACCATAGAGATCTACCGCAAAGACTGTATAGCCTTGGGTGGAGAGCATATTAGCGCGCATTTTTTCGTAACGGTCTAGGCCATCCCAATCATGAACAAGCAACACAATTGGTTGATCATCACCAAAGCCTTCGTTGCGAGCGAGATACCCTTCAAAGGATTGCTCTCCAATTTCATACACAACAGGACGGGCAATGATTTCAGCTTGGGCCGGGGCAGCACCGAATAGGGCGGCGATCGCCGAAAACGTTAAACCCCACAACATTTTTTGCAACATAGCTTTCAAATAACTCCAGTCAAATCAACATTGATATTGTACAAAGCCCATTCGTGACAAAAAAACTTAATGAAAAATGAACAAAATCACGACAAACTTGAGCCTAGGCCAAAGGATTGTTGAAAGTTTGCTGAAAATCTTGGTAATTATGTTTTATTCCGGCCACTATTGCGCAAAATAAAAGGAGTATCAGAGACCCATGGAGGGTAGACATCGTGGCTGTGGATTACGACATTGTCATCATTGGTGGTGGTTCAGGGGGTTTAGTTGTTGCCAGCGCGGCGGCCCAGCTCAAAGCAAAGGTTGCTCTAGTTGAGAAAAGCAAGTTGGGTGGTGACTGCCTCTGGTATGGTTGCGTGCCGAGTAAATCTTTTATCCATGCAGCCCGTGTTGCCTACAGCGTCAAGGGAGGGAGCCGTGTTGGGGTCTACACAAAGCCGCCCACGATCAAATTCGACGAAGCGATGAATCATGTCCAAAAGGCGATCGCCGCCATTGAACCCAACGATTCCCCCGAACGCTTCGAAGGACTAGGCGTAGAAGTTATCTTCGGCAGCGGCCAATTTACCGACGAAAAAACCTTCGAAGTCAACGGCCGTAAACTCACCGCCAGAGCCTTTGTCATTTCCACCGGTTCCAGCCCCGCTATCCCGCCCGTCGAAGGTCTCGAAACCGCAGGCTTCCTCACCAACGAACAAGTCTTTTCCCTCACTGAACAACCAAAATCCCTTGCCGTCATTGGCTCTGGCCCCATCGGTTGCGAACTCGGTCAAGCCTTCCATCGGCTCGGCACAGAAATTACGCTTTTTGCTAGCGGCGATCGCCTGATGCCCAAAGAAGACCCCGATGCCGCTGCCGTGATCGAACAACAATTCATGCGAGAAGGCATCACAGTTTTGAAAAAATCTCGCCTCAAACGCGTCGAAGTCGTTGGCAAGAAAAAACACCTCTACACCGAAAACGATTCCCAAGTTGCGGCGATCGTTGACGAAATCCTCATTGCCACAGGCCGCACCCCCAATATCGATTCCCTCGACCTCAAAGCCGCAGGCGTAGACTACGACAAAAACGGCGTCCACGTAAACGAAAAACTCCAGACCACCAACAGCAATATTTTTGCTTGCGGCGACGTTATCGGCGGCTACCAATTTACCCACGTCGCCGGTTACGAAGCCGTCACAGTGCTCCAGAATGCCCTTAATCCCTTACCCATCTTTCTCAAAAGCATCGACTATCGCGTCATTCCTTGGGCAACCTTTACCGACCCAGAAGTCGCACGCGTCGGCCTGACAGAAGAAGAAGCCCGCAAAAAATATAATGACGTCGTCGTCCTCAAACTCCCCTTTGCAGAAGTAGACCGCGCCCAAGCAGAAGACGCCACCACAGGCTTCAACAAAATCATCGTACGTAGTAACGGCGAAATTCTCGGTGCTCACATGGTCGGACATATGGCCGGAGAGCTAATCCACGAGATTGTTCTAGCCATGTCCAATCGCTTGTCTGTCTCGTCACTTACTGGCATTCATATCTACCCAACCTTGACGGAGATTAACAGTAAAACCGCATTACTTTTATCTAAAAAGAAATACGCAGACAACACTAACCTCCAGAGTTTTCTTGTTAAACTTTTTAGCTTTTTCCGCTCTCTCTAAACTCCTTATTACTCAAAAAACAAGTAGGAATTCACTCCTCTCAATTCCTGCAACCCTCTGAGCCGCTTCCTTCTAGATCATCCTTGCGTCCATAGAGCTACTCCAGTTTTAATCTCCACCTTGTTTTCGAAGTCCTGACTCTGTTGGCTTTGATTGGTTGATGCTGCCAATAAAAAAGCAGCCTTGTGGCTGCTAATAGTAAGACCGATAAAAATGGTGTTTCTCAAAAAAGATTATGAATATAGCTAAGATTACTTTCTTGTTAGAAAATGACCTTAGTCTTCATGATCTTCAAAGGGATCCTCAAGTTCCATAGAAGGAGGGCCAAAGGCTGTATAAATCGAAAAAACGGTCACAGTGATGACGACTGCGGCGATGCCGATGCTAAGAACTGTTGCAGAATCCATGGTGATATCTCAGAATATGATGACTCTTCCTCTATAATATTACGGAACATTACAAAAATCCTTTAACGATACACGAATCTTATGGCACAGCGTACTCGATTAGGAGACATCCTCAAGCCTTTGAATTCTGAATACGGTAAAGTCGCACCCGGCTGGGGCACAACCCCTCTGATGGGCGTTTTCATGGCTTTATTCTTAGTGTTTCTGTTGATCATCCTTCAGATCTACAACTCTTCTTTGTTGCTCGACGGCTTGGAAGTAGATTGGACTGCTTTAGGTCAATAACATTTCGGCTTGAGAATTTATTTTTAAAAAACTTTTTTGCTTCCGGGTCTCCCCCGGATTTTTTTTGCCCAATTTTTGTTTGCTGGTTGGTTTGTCGATGGGTAGTGAGGAAATCAGTTTTTTTTGGTTAGAGCAATGCTTTGAGGATATCTGGTGTAAGGTCGGTCACTTTTGGAAGGACGATGTCTGCACCGACGTCTTGAAGCTTGGCTGCGTAGGCGTATTCTTTGTCGTCTCCGGTTTGGGCGTGGGGTGGAATGATACCGATCGCCCGCCATTGTCGTAGGGGTTGTTGTTCGGCGGCGTTACTGATGACTTTCATGTCGGCAACGGTATCACCAACGTAAGCGACGGGTAACTGGTCTGTGTCGGCGGTTTCTAATTGGGCGATCGCCGTAAATAATCCAGTCGGGTCTGGTTTTTCGGGGGCGTCTTCCATACCGACCAAAATTGGCTGCTCTAAGCCGAGACGTTTTTTCAGCACATATTCTGCGGAACCGCGCATTGCGCCGCTAAAAAATCCCCATGCAAAATGATTCGCTGTGAGAGAGTCGAGATAATCTTTTGTCGCAAGCAGAGGTTCAGAAGTGATGTAGCCGTCGAAATTTTCGCCACGATATTTCATCTGGAAAAAGTTCACTAGTTCATCGTAGTCGGGGGCGATCGCCGGATCATGCCGCTTGACTAATTCTTGAGAGACTTTCCAGTCGTTATTCCAAATCCCTTCGGCTTTAAGGTTGTCGATGTCTGCCATCGTTGGCCGATAAATTCCTTGGGTATAATGCTCGACTGTATCGGCGATCGCCCGACGGTAAGACCGACTTACATCCCGGATGACACCATCAATATCAAAAATCACAAGACCTGCATACATCGCCGTATTTCCCATTAGCTCATCACCAACATTGGACACTTTGTCTAAGCTTTTATTCGGTTTTTTTTTTCAATTCTTAATACAACAGACAGGAAAACTCTGCTGATTTCAGGAATATCTCGTAGAATGCCGCAAGCAGAGAGAATATTTTTTGTCAGGGATTGATTGCGAGCACCCATCATTTTTTATCAAAGTAAACCGTTGATTAGTTTCGTGTAATTTTTCGCTAATTAGTAGTTTGCTTTGTATTTATTTCAAAATTTGTGCCGAATAAACTTTCGGACACGTTTCGTATTCCCATGAAAAAGTTGTGCTTAACTGGTAGAGAAATAATCTTCTTTCGCTGCCCACCGCCCCCCAATTTGACTATGATTTGGCGCTTTTTTTTGAATCATTCCCTTCAATCTTCTGTGGCTCTTCGGCGTCTTTTCGCGAGTCTTGTACTGTTATTAGCGGTAGGGGTTTTTGATCAAGATTTGGTTCAAGGCGCGACAGGACAATTAGAACTCTCGGCAGACCAGTGGCAACAACTTGACGAGGCGATCGCCCCAGCCCTCATATCCTCAGAAGCCATAACAGCAGACACTGTAGAATTTCAAGAAACGCCTGCGCCTAATGAGCAAACAGTAGAATCAACCATTACTTTACCGCCCCAAACTGTTGCTAAAACTTCTACGATTCAAGAAAGAATTATTCAGCAAACCACTCTAGTAGAACCCGCATTAATTGAGCATCAGCCTGCATTTTCGTCGCTCAATACTCTCACTTTGCCCCAGCCGAAAACGGTCGCGACGGAACCAAATGAAACGATAGCGACAGAAATAGAAGGATCAGAAAACTTAGAAAACAGCGCTATTGCTCAAGAAACAGAGTCTTTTTCAGAAAACTTTGAGCCGGTTATCGTTGCGCAAAATCCAAATTCAAACACTGAGCCTTTACCAGATATTGAGCCGCTACCGCCCGCTACCCCGCCCTCTGTTGACTCTCCACCTGTGCCCGCCGTACCTACTTCAACACCTGAGACCGGCGATCGCCCAATTTCCATCAGCAGCTCAATTCAAGTCACAGGTAGTAGTGTTTTTGACGACGAAGATTTTGCGCCAATCCTGAGCAAACTTGATGCCAGAAATCCCACCAGCGCTCAATTACAACGAGCTGCGAGTGAAATTACCCAACTGTATCTAGAGCAAGGCTATATCACTTCCCGCGCAGTGGTTGTTGAAACTGAAATTCAGGTGATTGAAGGCGAAGTTAGTCAAATCAATATTCAGGGTAACGACCGAATTAGCGATGATTATTTGCGGAGCCGTTTAGAATTAGGCACGAAATCACCACTCAATACTAGTCGCCTCGAAGATCAGCTGCGTCTGCTGAAGCTAAACCCGATGATCGAAAACATCGAAGCGACTCTCAAAGCTGGAGAAGGTATTGGCCAAAGCGATCTCGACATTCTCGTCACCGAAGACGGAACTGTTTCGCTCAATCTCGGCACAGATAACTATTCACCAGCCAGTGTCGGCTCTGAACGATTAACGCTCGATTTTAGTCAAAGAAATCTGACTGGGGCAGGCGATCGCCTTGGTCTTGGCTATATCCGTACTACCCGTGGCGGCGCAGAGAGCCTCGATCTCAACTACACTCTACCCATCAACGCGAAAGACGGCACTATCTCCCTACGGAGTGTTTTTAGCCGCAACGAAGTAATCCAAGAACCCTTCGATGTCCTCGATATTCGGGGAGAATCAGAACGCTACGAACTCACCTATCGCCAGCCAATTGTGCGCAACCCTCGCGAAGAATTTGCCCTTGGCGTCGGCTTTAGTTATCAAAGCGGCCTAACCTTTCTCGGTGATGAAGAATTCGGCTTTAACATCGGCACAGAAGACGGTGAAAGCACCACGAGCGTTGTGAAATTCACCCAAGACTACACCAAACGTCAGCCAACCGGAGCATGGTCATTACGCTCACAATTCAGTGTTGGTACAGGTTTATTTGATGCCACTACCAATGATGAACCCATCCCCGACGGTCATTTCTGGAGCTGGCTAGGACAAGCTCAACGCGTCAAATTGCTCAGCCCGAATAATCTATTAATTGTTCAAGCTGATGTGCAGCTGACGCCAGACAGTCTTTTGCCTTCTCAGCAATTCGTGATGGGTGGCGGTCAATCGTTGCGTGGTTTCCGTCAAAATGCGCGCTCTGCCGATAACGGCATCCGCTTTTCTGTAGAAGATCGCATCACTTTGGCACGAGATGAAGCTGGAGATGCAATTTTTCAGATCGCCCCGTTTTTTGATGCTGGCACAGTGTGGAATAGTGGCGACAATCCGAATCAGCTGCCTCGCCAAAAGTTTCTGGCTGGTTTAGGTATCGGGACGTGGTGGCAAATTGAAAAAGGGTTTACGCTGCGTTTAGACTATGCAATTCCGTTGGTTAATCTTGATGATCGCGGCGAAAATTTCCAAGATCAGGCGCTATATTTCAACGTCAATTACTTGTTTTGATCTAATCCGCAAGTGGCAAGAAACAGGGAGATAGAGGATGGCGATCGCCTTTCCTTCCCTTCCCTTTTCTCGTTTGTTTGTCAATTTTGTCAGCAGCATGGTTTAGTCATAACAAAAATACCGCCAACTAATACCCAATTCAAACATCAGAAAAGACGCTTCTTTTGGTATCAACGACGGTACTTTTAGATAAGACAAAAACAAAGCTAACCTTCAGGCTAAGACTTTATTTTTTCAATTAGCTTTTGCGGTAAGGCACAGCAGAAAGGCTAATGTTTGCAGTCGAAACATTAACGCTAACCTTAGGCACATTCGCAGAACGAGCCATGGTCAAGAAAAGCGAAGGATCGCCTGCTTTTGCAACCTTGTCAGGAGTCTTGAAACGACGTACTGCATTCTGCCAGACAATCTGAGGGAAGCCCAGCTGAGAACGGTAGTAAGCATCGTAGCGAGGAGACTTAATGTTAAAGGGAGTCTCGCCTTCAGAACGGCTTGCTAGGCTACGGCGACGCTGATAAGGAACAGTGTTATCACCAAAGTTATCGATATACTCATCAGTATTAATGAGTTGATCAACAAATGTAGCAACACCTTTAGTCGCAATTACGATAGACCATGTGATCTTTTCGCGCTCGTTGTAAACATCACGGCCGAGGACGCGTTGAATACATTGCTCGACAAAACGGTAGTTACTGTTCTTAGCGTAGAAGCTGTCCATGAACGTCTCAGAGAGCAGTAGTCCACGGATAAAGTCCCGCACTGTAATCTGACCGTTGCGAAGCTGAGATTCAAGCAGCACTTCACGGTCACGTTTGAAAGCGTGGAAGAAAATTTGGCGATAGGCTGCGCCAATAAGGACGTCCCAATCGCTGTTGCTAATAATGTTATCTGTGGTGAAGACAAAAGGTTGTCGATCGCCACCAACATCGTATCCCTCTACTCGAACGTTTTGGCTCGATGGGGGGTAATTTAATAGTGGAATTGTCAAATTCAGACCTCCGGTATATCAGAAGACTTTAAAAAGATAAAATTTCTTATGGTCAAGCATACGGGAGTCCGGGGCGTCTCCTGAGAAAGATTAAAAAATATTACAGAAATTAACGTTTTTTTGACTTCAGCTCATGACTTATATGTTCTATGCAGCTTTACGAAAGTGTCTATCAGGCGATCGCCCAATCACAGATAACCATCAGCCTCTCATCACAACAAAAATTAGTGATTTCTAAATTTTGATCGTTTCAAACGACTGAAAAATATTGCGTTCTAAAGTAGCTGCAGACACAGGACGACCAAGAAAATAACCTTGAACTTCATCACAATTATATTCATTTAAAATAGCTAGCTCAGAGCTTGTTTCTACACCCTCAGCAATAACCTTAAAGCCAAGAGCATGGGACATTTCAATTAACCCTTTTGTAATCGCCGCGTTGATTTTGCTTTTGTGAATGTTGTTAACAAAGCAACGGTCAATTTTCAGAATATCCCAAGGGAAAAGACGAGTGTAGTTGAAAGAAGAATAACCAGTCCCAAAATCATCAATAGCAATCTTAATGCCGACTCGCTGCAACATTTTTAATTTTTCACTTGCCTTCTGAAAATCTTCAATCAAAATAGATTCTGTAATTTCCAAATCAAGTAATTCAGGATTGAAATCCTCTTCAGCTAAAATGCGTAATAGCTCATGACAAATGTCTGCATTACTCAATTGGTGTGCCGACATATTAATCGCCAGCCGTAGAGATTTATCGTAGAGATCCTGCCACTTACGAACTTGTTCAGTCGCTGTTTGCAGCGTCCAGTAGCCAATCGCCTCAATTAGACCTGTCTCTTCGGCAATCGGGATAAAGTCAGCAGGAGAAACCAAACCTAGTTCTGGATGTTGCCAACGCAGTAACGCTTCTAAGCCAGTAACAGCACTGCTAGAGAGACTTATTTGCGGCTGATAAAAGACTTCTAATTGATCACGCTCAATTGCGTAGTGTAATTCTGTCTCCAAGAAAACCTGCTTATCATGATCGAAGTTGCTATGGCCAGAGCAGAATTGATATTTCTGAGTAGCAAATTGGGCAGTATTGTCAAGGATTGTACGAGAACTTTTGACTAGTTCATCAAGGTTGTGACCTGAGCGTGGATAGAAGGAAATACCAATACGCGCATCAACAAAAAATTCTTTCTTATTCAGAATAAAAGATTTTTCAAACTGTTTTAGGATTAAGTCTGCAATCGCGCTGATATCCTGCCTATCTTTGATAGGAGGACAGAGAACCGCAAATTCGCCATCACCAATCAGAGCGAGCTGTACAGTTTGCTTTAAGTTGTTTTTTAATCTTTGTCTTAGTTTGACTAATAATTCGTTGTAAGTATCGTAGTTGAGAATTTGTTTTATCTTTTTTAGTTCGATTTTAACTAGACATAAAGGCAGATAAAAATTTGTGCCAAGATTGCGAATTTGGCGGTTGTCTAATTTATTGATAAAAAAATCAAATTGCTGTTGTAAATATAAAAAATTACCAATCCCAGTAACGGTGTCGTATTGGTTGTTTTCTTCCGGTTTTTGCTCTAGTTTGCGGACATATTGTTCGTAGTGGGATTTAATTGTGGCGCGTTTTTTGAGTTGAGAGTTGATCGATTGGAGGAGTTCTGGTTTGGTAAAGGGCTTCGTGAGATAGTCGTCTGCGCCTAGGTGCATGCCGTGACGCACGTTTTCTCTTGTGCCTCGCCCGGTCAGGAAGATAAAAGGGATTGTGCGGGTGCTATGT
>JBARRZ010000315.1:0-2410 GCA_049644465.1 Limnothrix sp. | reverse complement strand
TACATTACCTATGGCCCCCTCTCCAACGGTGCAACGGCGGTGATGTACGAAGGTGCACCCCGTGCGTCTAACCCCGGTTGTTATTGGGAAGTGATCGAAAAATATGGCGTGACAATTTTCTACACTGCCCCCACCGCCATCCGTGCCTTTATCAAGATGGGCGAGGCAATTCCGAATAAATATGACATGAGTTCCTTGCGCTTGCTCGGCACAGTCGGCGAACCCATTAACCCCGAAGCTTGGATGTGGTACAACCGCGTCATTGGCGGCGATCGCTGCCCCATTGTGGATACTTGGTGGCAAACCGAAACAGGCGGCGTAATGCTCACCCCCTTACCCGGCGCAACCCCCACCAAACCCGGTTCCGCGACCCTACCATTCCCCGGCATCGTTGCAGACATTGTTGATTTAGACGGCAATCCCGCTGGTGATAATGAAGGCGGTTACCTCGTCGTCAAACAGCCTTGGCCGGGCATGATGCGCACGGTTTACGGCAATCCTGAGCGATTCCGCAGCACCTATTGGGAACACATTGCCCCCGTCGATGGCAAATATCTGTATTTTGCGGGCGATGGTGCGCGGCGCGATGAGGACGGTTATTTCTGGGTGATGGGTCGTGTGGATGATGTGATGAATGTCTCCGGTCACCGCCTCGGCACAATGGAAATTGAATCGGCGCTGGTGTCCCACCCGGCTGTGGCGGAAGCGGCAGTAGTCGGCAAACCCCATGATCTTAAAGGGCAAGATGTTTTCGCGTTTGTCACCCTCGAAGGTAGTCAACCCGCTAGTGATGAACTAGAAGCTGAGTTGAAAGCTCATGTCGTTCAAGAAATTGGGGCGATCGCCAGACCGGGAGAAATCCGTTTTACCGATGTGATGCCCAAAACCCGTTCGGGTAAAATCATGCGGCGTTTATTGCGGAACCTTGCGGCAGGCGAGGAGATTGCGGGGGATACTTCCACCCTCGAAGATCGTTCTGTCCTAGATCAGTTGCGCGGTTAAGATAGGGCAAAGAGGGGTTTAGCCACGGGGTTAGATCCCTCCAACGAACGATGCGTCCTGACCATGGGGGATTTGGGTAAATGGTTGCAACACCTGTGCAATTATCTCTAGATTCATTTTTAGCGAGCGATTATATTGAAGCTTCTCCGGCATGGGAATATCTCCACAATGCAGCGACCCAAAAACCGATGCCTAAATTTCGTCACTCGATGCTGCAAAAGCGATTATTAACAGCATTAGCTTCCGCAGAACCAGAGTATTTAGCTTTGCCGGAATTGCGCTGTACCTTTGGCGATCGCTCGATTGTGCCGGATATTGCCGTTATTGCTTTTGAAAATATTCCACTAGATGAACAGGGTGAGCCAGAAGATAATTTTGTCGTTGCGCCAGATTGGTCTATCGAAATTCTTTCACCGAATCAAAATGTCCACCGTGTCGTCGATAATTTATTGCATTGTTTGAAGTTCGGGACTAAACTCGGCTGGTTAATCGATCCCGGCGATCGCTCAATTCTGGTTCTCACACCTAATGAAGAACCTCGTATTTTTCGGGGCGACACAAGTCTGCCTGTGTTACCAGATATCGCTGTAGAGTTGACGGCTCAAAGTATTTTTCAGTGGTTAACGCTTGGCAAAAACTAGATCGCCAGACCGGGAGAAATCCGTTTTACTGATGTGAGGCCAAAGACTCGTTCCGGTAAAATCATGCGTCGTTTATTGCGGAACCTTGCCGCTGGCGAAGAGATTGCAGGTGATACTTCCACCCTCGAAGATCGTTCTCTCCTAAAGCAATTGCGCGGTTAAGCTCACATAATTCATACAACAAAAAAATACCTACTCTTTTATCATATAGAGGGTGGGTATTTTTTATTCTTAAATAGTCATGAAAAGAGCGAGTTATGAAAAATATAGTGGTGTTTCTCCTAAAAAATGCAGATATTTAGTTAGTGAAAAATTTGGTGATATTAATGTCTACAATCAAGACGCAAAATCTTTACTAACAAAAGCTAGTGGTTTCGTTGGTAGTTATGATTTTTCACTAAATCCTTACCGGGGTTGTCAGTATGGTTGTAGCTATTGCTATGCTGCTGCTTTCAGCCCAAATCAAAAGATGCGGAAAGATTGGGGAAATTGGGTAATTATTAAACAGAACGCAGCCACGATTTTGCAGAAAGAGTTAGATAGTTGGTATCGAAAAAATGGTGGGCGATCGCCGCGTATTTATATGAGTACAGTGACAGATCCTTACCAGCCTCTAGAATCTCGTCATAAAATCACGCGTCATTTACTAGAAACAATGCTTGGGGAATATTATGATCCTAGGCCAACATTAGTTATTCAAACCCGTAGTCCAATTATCGTAAGGGATATTGATTATTTTCAGCGATTTAAAAATCTCCGGATTAACA
>JBARRZ010000314.1:0-3841 GCA_049644465.1 Limnothrix sp. | reverse complement strand
GTGCTTTCGCTAATAAATAAGTCTTGGGCGATCGCCTTATCTCGTAGACCCTGCGCTAACTTTTCTAAAACTTCTTGTTCGCGCTGAGATAAATGCAGCTGAGTCACGATGCCAAGATTACAGTGAGGGTAGGGCAACACCAGCGAAATTTGAGTCACCCGTTCATCAAGGCTAAATTGAGTTTTGATGCTGCCGCCTAGAGATTTACAGAGCGATTCGACATCCCCGAAATAGGAACGCCACCAAGATTGTGTTTGATGGGGCATCAGAACTGGCGAGGTGATAATGCTCGTTAGCGCAATTTCCCGTTCACCATAGGTCAAGCGGCAGTAGCTACAAGCGAAATGGTCAAGCACTTCTGTCGTTTTAATGAGGGCGTTGGCGAGACTAGCGGTGAGCGGCTGTTCTGTGCCAACCAAGGTCAAATTTGTGTTTGTCAGCAAGCTAGCAAGGTGATCTGACAAAAAACTATGGGCATTAGCCGACAATGCGACTGGAGAGCGCGGCAAGTCTTGATTTTGGATCTGTTGGGCTGATTCGATGGCGATCGCCCCCGCCATACACAGCACCTGTAATACTTCTAAAAATTCTGGTAAAAAAGCATCCCGACTAAATGCCGCCAAAACCCCAATCACCCGATCTTGGCGGATTAAAGGATAGCCCGCAAATCCATGAATACCGTTGGCGATCGCCCAATTACGATCTTTCACCCAACTTTCCTCAGCCAGATGATTACTCAGAAAAGGGATCGCATTTTTCGCAATTTTGCCAACCTTATAGGCCCCCATCGCCACCGTCGCAAAATCCCCATCCGTACGCTGATACAAACCCGATGACGCCACCAAACTAAGAGACTGCCGATCAGCATTCATCAACCAAATTCGAGTAAATGCACAATTAAATTCTTGCACTAAAGCTTCAGTGATTTCATGCGCCACAGTCTCCGGATTGAGGCAACCAGAAATATTTTGAATAACCTTATTAACACGCTGCAAATCAAAAATCAGTCGAGCGGAATTTAGCAAAGCTTCCTTAAAAATAGAGCATTTCTCTTGTCTCTCTATTAACCCTCAAAGTCCCGCAGACAATCGTTAGTTTTGAACAATCTGGCAGCTTTTGCGGCGATCGCCAGCCACAAAAAAAGTTAAGCATGTGCGGTCAAAATCAGGAAATCTTTTTCAGCATAAACCACAGCCAATGGTGAGGATTTTTGGCAATTTTGTCAGCTGTTTGATTGAGGCGATAGGTCTCACGTTCAGACCAACCCTGTAATAGTTTTTGACTATGCCACACTAACACCGCGCAGGTATAGGCGACACAGGTGACCAAAGCGAGGCTGGCCCAAGGATTGTACGCCAAGCCATAGCGCACGCTGGCCCACGTTAGGTGAGCTTGCCATAGGGAAAATTCACCGCGTAAACCCCAGATGCTGTAACTGCCGAGGGTCAGCCATAAACCCAGCACAAATAGCCACCGTCCGATCACCATCGCTTTTTTGAGCTTCGGTGTTAGGGGATTGAAACTATGGGATGAAGGGACAGCGGGGCGATCGCCCATAACAAAAAGTCCAGCAAAACGCAGCAGTATAGAGATTCTATTTTAAGCCGAATATTTCGTATCTGAGTTTGATTTAAGTTGCCTCAGGCAAATCCACCGCCGCTTTAGTCACAGTCGGCGGCTCACCATTACGAGTCCGCCACCATGCCAAGAGCGTACTGGCTAAACAAATACTCGAATAAGACCCCAACAAAAAGCCAATAATTAGTGCTAACGCGAAAAATTTCAATGTAGAACCACCGAACAAGAAAATCCCCAAAAGCGGTAGGAGCGTTGTCATCGTGGTGTTAATCGAACGACCCAAAGTCTGCTGAACAGATAGGTCAATCACATCGCTAATCGAGCCGGCCTGTTCATTGTTGAGATTTTCGCGAATCCGATCATAAATAACCACAGTGTCGTTTACAGAGAAACCAATAATCGTAAGTAAAGCAACCAAAAATAAACTGTCTACTTCTAGGCCAATCACTAAGCCGAGTAATGAAAAAATCCCTGCGGTAATGACTGAATCGTGGAGTAGGGCAATGATCGCAAACAGCGCGTAGTCAAATTTGAAGCGAATACTGAGATAAACAATAATCCCAAAAAAAGAAACGATTAACGATAACATCCCCTGAATAAACAGTTCCCGCCCAACAGTTGGCCCTACGGTATCAATCTGAATTGTTTCTGGGTCGAAAGCGCCAATCCGCTCATTTAGCAAATTTTGTAAATCACTACGCTGATCCACATCAAGATTCTGGGTGCGAATCGATAAAGTCGTTTTTTCCTTACCCAGAATCTGCACGCTACTGTTGCCCAAACCTTGCTCATCTAAAATAGTCTGTACTGAAGCCGTATCGAGCGGTTCATCACAGTTATTCGCGACTGTGCAGTCTAACGCCACTTGAATTTTTGTCCCCCCCACAAAGTCGAGACTCGGGCGGAGCGGCGCACCCAACTGCTGGAGCGAGATGCCCATAAAAATCAAACTGGCAATAAAGGCGATCGCCGAGAGCGACCACCAGATCAACCGATGTTTCGTTACGCTAAATTGAAAAGTCATTAAGCTTACAGCAAATTAAAAAACTAGACAGATTGAAAAATCAGAAATTTAAATCAACACATTATTTCGACAACTTCGGCGCATTCGGCGCAAACAAACTCGGATTTTGACGTACCGCAGGCAATCCCAAAACCGTCAGGAGCATCAACGTCCGACTACAAGTCACCGCCGTGAACATACTGACTGCAACCCCAATCGCTAGCGTTAAAGCAAACCCTTTCACTAAGCCAGAGCCAAGGAAAAACAGCGCACCACAGGCAATCAAAGTTGTGACATTACTATCGAGAATGCTCGAAAAAGCATTAAAAAAGCCCGACTCAACAGAACGATACAGGGTATTGCCTTTATAGATTTCTTCCCGCGTCCGCTCAAAAATGAGCACGTTGGCATCTACAGCCATACCGATACTTAAAATAAAACCCGCAATTCCCGGCAAAGTCAGGGTGACACCGACGAGAGAATAGGATGCAAGGGTCAAAATTGTATAAACGATCAAGGCAACGTCCGCAATAATTCCGGGAAGGCGATAGTACACTGCGACAAATATCAGGACTAAAATCAGTCCGGCTGCACCAGCATAGATACTGCGACGAATCGAATCTCGTCCGAGGGTTGCGCCGACTGTCCGGTTTTCGACGACAGCAACGGGGAACGGTAACGAACCACCGCGAATCTGGATCGCTAGGTCTGTGGCGGAATCGATATCGAAGTTGCCGGAAATAGTTACGCTATTGCCGATGCCTTGGACTGCATATTCTGGCCCGACTGTTGGCGCGCTAATTAGAGCTTCGTCGAGAAAGATACCGACGCTGCGACCTGTCCCGGCTAATGTTTTGGTGATTTCGGCAAAAGTGTCTCCCCCCTTGTCGCTGAAGTCGAGTAGTACTTGCCAGTTGCTACCTGTTTGTAATGGTGCGGGTTGGGCGCGGCTAACGTCCTCGCCGGTCAGGTTAATGGGTTCGAAGAGATTAAAAAGCTCGGCATTCACTTGGGCGATCGCCGTCTCTAATGATTCGATCTGCTCCAGAGTTTCAGGCGTTCTTGCTTCGGTGCGCAGCTGAGCCACTTGCGCGACTAATTGCCGTTGCACATTATATTGTGTCGAAAAATCAGCTTCTGTACCGGGCTTTTGAGGGCGAAATTCGAGTTGGGCTGTACCACCGAGCACACGTTCAGCTTGCTCTGGATCTGTGACACCGGGCAGTTGCACCAAGATGCGATCTTCACCAACTAATTGGG
>JBARRZ010000313.1:0-7720 GCA_049644465.1 Limnothrix sp. | reverse complement strand
ATTTGAAGGGGGGCGATCGACACTTTCTTCGCCAATTAATTTGCATCACTAAAGAAATTAGTTCCCAGCGAATTTTTCCAATCAGTTTTAAGATAGAAAAAAGTAATCACGAAGCCATACATTTGATAAGCGTTATGCCAACAGTCACTAGTCAAGCCCCCGGTGCAGACACTCTTGATGATCAAAAAGGCGGTTTACCCGTTACTATCATCACCGGATTTCTCGGCAGCGGCAAAACCACCCTCCTCAACCACATTCTCAGCAACCAAGAAGGTCTCAAGACGGCTGTTTTAGTTAACGAATTTGGCGAAATCGGGATTGATAATGAGCTAATTGTCACCACCGACGAAAACATGGTCGAGCTGAGTAATGGCTGTGTTTGTTGCACGATTAACGAAGATCTCGTTAACGCTGTCCATAAGATTCTCGATCGCGAAGACAAAATTGATTATCTTGTTGTCGAAACCACAGGTCTTGCAGACCCTTTACCTGTTGCGCTCACTTTTCTTGGTACAGAATTGCGAGATATGACCCGTCTTGATTCAATTGTGACGATGGTCGATTGTGCCAACTACAGCTTGGATTTATTTAATAGCGAAGCTGCTTACAGCCAGATTGCCTACGGCGACATTATTGTGTTGAACAAAACCGATCTTGTCGATGAAGCCGATGTGGATTTGTTAGAAGTAAAAGTCCGTGACATCAAAGAAGGCGCAAGAATTCTCCGCACCAAAAAATCAGAAGTGCCGTTGCCACTATTACTGAGTGTTGGTTTATTCGAATCAGATAAGTATTACGAAGAAGCTGACGCCCACGAAGAGCACAAGCATGATCATGACCACGATCATCATAGTCACGACCACGATCATGACCACCATGCTCATAGCGAGCAAGATGATCATATTTGCACGCCGGAATGCGACCACGACCATAATCATGATGAGCATGACCACGGACACGCACATCATCACCATTCCAATCACCTAGAGAATGATGGCTTTACGTCGATTTCGATTCAAAGTGACAAGCCTTTCGCGATTCGGAAATTTCAGTATTTCCTCGACAATCAAATGCCAGTGAATGTGTTCCGGGCCAAGGGTTTGCTTTGGTTTGAGGAAAGCCCACTCCGCCATATTTTCCACCTGAGTGGCAAGCGTTTTACGATTGATGATTCTGACTGGAAAAAAGGTGACGTGAAGAAAAATCAGCTTGTGCTCATCGGTCAAAATCTGGATGAAGCGACGCTGAGAGCGCAAATCGAAAATTGTATCTGTATGCCTTCTGCTAATCGGGGCAAAGGCTTTTCGTAAGCGACTTTAAATAAATTTGTGGTGAGGGGTTGAAACAGTTTTGCTTTCAACCCTTTTTTTGTTTTAGCGATGGGGAGAGCGGTAGAACGGTTTTTTGACGACTTGAGCGGGATAAAGTTTGCCACGAATTTCAATTTCAACGGCCTGTCCTTTTTTGGCAAATTTGCGAGGGAGATAAGCGAGGGCGATCGCCTCTCCTAAGGTTGGTGACATCGTACCGCTAGTGACAATCCCGACATTTTCACCATCGACAAGAACGGGATAATCATGACGAGCAATGCCCCGCGCTTGCATTTGTAAACCGACTAAACGGCGATCGACTTTTGCGGCTTTCTGAGCCACCAAAATATCTTTGCCAACGAAATCACCCTTTTCATCCCAGTGAATCAGCCAGCCCAAACCTGCTTCGAGCGGAGTAGTGTCATCGTCCATGTCTTGTCCGTAAAGATGAAGTGCGGCTTCTAAACGCAACGTATCGCGGCAACCTAAACCGCACGGCAACACTCCCGCCGCCTCCAAAGCTGCCCATAGTTTTTGTCCGGCGGCGGGAGGGATCATCACTTCAAAACCGTCTTCTCCGGTGTAGCCTGTCCGTGCGATAAAAACTTTTTCACCGTAAATTTCGGCTTCAGCATGGGTAAACAATTTGAGGCTTGAGAGGTCTAGCTTTTCGACAAAGGTTTGTAAGGTAGCTTCTGCTTTTTGGCCTTGAATTGCGATTAAAGCGTTATCACGAGAAACGTCGGTCAGGGTGATGCCTTTGGGTTCAAGGTGTGTTGTGAGCCAGTCCCAGTCTTTTTGTGTTGTCGCTGCGTTGACGATTAATACGCCTTGGCGATCGCCTTGATGGTAATAAATAATGTCGTCGATGATGCCTGCTTTTTCGTTGAGCAACACTGTGTATTGAGCTTGTCCGACTGCCAACCGCGCTAAGTTTGACGGCACAAGGGTTTGCAGCGCTTCAACCAAGTTTTCGCCAGCCAGCAAAAATTTACCCATGTGAGAAATATCAAACATGCCGACACTGTCCCGCACCGCATTATGCTCTGCCTTGAGGCCACTGTATTGCACCGCCATTTCCCAGCCAGAAAAGGGGACGAAACGGGCTTTTGCAGCGGCGGATAATTCGTGGAGCGGGGTGCGGAGTAAAGTCATAATCACGGGTTGAACGGCGGTTATGACAATAATACGGGGTTTCTAAAACGGAATATCATCATCGATAGAAGTCGTCACTGGCGGTCTGCCGTGACCATTGCCATTGGCGACGGTTTCGGGTTGCGGAGTTGCCACTGGCTCAACAGCGATTACAGGGAGGCTCATATCACTCGATTCATCGGGCGCAAGGTGGGGCAACTCGATCACTTCGCCACCAAACAATTCGGCAAAGTCATGGGTCGCACTGTGCAGGCGATCGCCCTCGACTATTTCAACTGCAATATTTTCTAGTTCTGTTGACGCAGGCGCAACAGGTGATTGCGACAAAATGCCTTGAACCGTCGGAGAAGCTTGAGGTTGAACTGATTGAGCTGGAACAGACGGTGTCGGGACAGGACTAGGTGCGGGCGGCTGATATTGAGGTATGGGCGGCGCAACTGCGGGTTGATGAATGGCGGGAGCAGGCGCAACAGGTGCTGGTATTGGAGCTTCGTTAAAAGGATTGGGCTGTTGACTGGGAGGGGCGATCGCCGGGGGATGAGTTGCAGTTGCTGTCGGTGGCGTAGAAGTTGAGTCTGGCGCAACAGGCGTAGCCCCAGGAACTGCCATAAAATCCAGAGCCGCAGTCGATTCATGGCCGATTTGGAACGAAACTTTTACCTCTTTTTGACAAGCCTTTTGAAAAGCTTGTTCAATATTTTTTTGCTTGCTTTTCGCAATACTCAGCAGTGGCTGGCTCTTAATCCCAATCACTGCCATCAGACCATTAAAATCGACCAAACAACCCTGTTGCCGAAGTAGATGTTGCGTTGTCGGCGGTTGTAGTTGAGCAATCATCGTTTCCCAAAGCTGCTCTCGCTCTAGTGCTGAAATCGTTGGACTAGACGAACTATTCGCAACCGAAGCTGGCACAGGAATCGTTTCGACTGGCGTAATCGGCTGGACGATGGGGACTGGCGCTGGAGACATTCCATTACCGTTACCGTTGCCGTTAAATGCTGCAATATTGGTCGAGGTTTCAGCGGGCGGCTCAACGCTTGGCTCCGGAATCGGAACAGCAACAGGCGCGATTACTGGCAATATTTCTGGAGCTGATGGCTCAACGCTTGGAACTGGTGGGGAGGCGATCGCCGGAGCTGAATTTAGTGTGGCTACTTGAATAGGTGCTGAAACTAGCAGAGGCGCTGGAGAAGTTCTGGTTATTTCATCACCAAAAGGATGAACCGCTGGAGAGGGTGGTGCAAGAATTGGTTGAGAAGCAGGTTGAATTTTTGGTGGCGCAATCGGAGCTGGAATGTTAACCGTTGCCGTCGCAACCCCTTGAATATTCACCAACGCAGCAGGCAACAATCCCAACAACGTAATCTCCAACCACAATCGCGGTTGAGTCGTATTTTTGAGCTGATATTCACTCTCCTTTAAATGCTGCTGACCCTTAAGAATTAACGGTACGTCCCAACCCTGTGCCTCTTCACACAGCGCTTGCCATGTCGGTTGTGTCACCGCGATCAAGTCACCCCGCTGCGGCGCAGTTTTTGCAATCAGTAAATTGAGATAAAAACTCGCTAAATTTTGCAACACGACTAACGGTTCGCGCCCACGATTGAGCAAATTTCGGCATTGCTGAATTACGGCTTCTGGGTTATTGCTGCGCACGACTTGAATTAAGCCAAACAAATCTCGCTCCGGAACTGCTCCGACCAAATCCCAGACTTTGTCAGGCACGATTTCCCCGACCATCAAACTCAGTTGATCGAGCAAACTTTCTGCATCGCGCAAACCACCATTAGCGATTTGAGAAATCAGCGTCACCGATTCGAGCGGAATATCAATATTTTCGATGCGGGCAATTTTACGTAAATGTCCCACCATGGCGTCAAGGGGAATGCGGCGATAGTCAAATCGTTGACAGCGAGAAATAATTGTCGGCAAAACTCGTTGCGGGTCGGTCGTTGCGAGAACAAAGACAACGTGATTGGGCGGCTCTTCTAAAGTTTTCAGCAAGGCATTAAACGCCGCGACGCTGAGCATGTGGCACTCATCAATCACATACACTTTGTAGCGGCACTGCACTGGGGCAAACTGCGATCGCTCGATCAACTCGCGAATATTATCAACACCCGTATTACTGGCTGCGTCAATTTCGATCACGTCTAGGGCTGAACCTCTGGCGATCGCCCGACAAACCTCACATTCCCCACAAGGACTAGGCGTTGGATTGGCCGAATTTAGACAGTTTAAAGATTTTGCGAGAATTCTGGCGCTAGACGTTTTGCCCGTACCGCGCGGCCCCGAGAATAAATACGCCGGTGCAATCCGTTTTTGCTCCAAAGCATTACTCAGCGTTGTGGCGATCGCCTCCTGTCCCACCAGCTCCGCGAAAGTCTGAGGGCGATATTTATGATGGAGCGGTTCATAGGGCATCACACAGACCAATATTTCAACAGAAAGAACACGAATCCACGATTAGATTCAGTAGAAGCAAAGCGATAGCATAGAATGAGATGTGATGCGAACAAAGTCGAGAAAAGGACTATCAGTATATGGCGGGTTGGTTAAAAAAACTTCTTTCTTCATCAAACACTTCCCGGAGCAAACATCAAACGGCCTCAGACGATCTTGCTCCCCTAACTGACAGCGACTTTGAATTTTTGTTAGATCAACTAGTCCAAGGACTCGCCCATGGCTGGCAAGCAGACCGAGTTGAAGTTTTTATCTCAGACCTCGGTAGCCGTGGCAAGCCCAAAGCATGGGAAGCATGGCTCGAAAGCTTTAGTACAAGAATACTAGCACAGTCGCCGGAGCAGCAACAGCGCCAACTCGGCACACGCCTAATTTATATCAGCGATGCATTTAAAGCTTCACCTAAATTACAACGTTTATCTGCGGCTTTTGCGAAGACCGGTCAACAACTCGTAACGGGCAGAGCAGAGGGAATCCTCAATTTAATTTGGGAATACGACGGCAACGATTCGATGTCCGCAACAATACCAGTCGAATCTACTGAAATAACACCAGAAGTACCAGTGATTAGCCCAGCCCCTGCGACGGATCCGGCTGCTGATACGACAAAAATTCAGGCTACTGCCAGCGCGGAGTCTAGTGCGGCGACAGTCATTCAAAGTGAGCCAACATCACCCGAACCGGAAGCGACGCAACCAACGGCCGCAGCTTTAGAAGATCTCTTTAATCAGGGTTTGGCTAAGGCTGATGCTGGTGATTTTATTGGGGCGATCGCCGACTGGGATCAAGTCTTAAAAATTAACGACCAAATCCCGCAAGTTTGGCACAATCGCGGCAGCGCATTCGGTTGTCTCGGCGAATTTGAAGCAGCCCTAGGCTGTTTCGACAAAGCTATCGAGATTTTGCCCAGTGGCGTCGTCGCTTGGAAAGACCGCAGCTATGCCCTAATGAAACTAGAACGCTGGGAAGAAGCCCTAGAAAGCTGGAACCATACCGTTGAACTACGCGATGACGTCGCCGAAGCTTGGTATCAGCGCGGTTGTACCCTAGAGCAACTCCGCAAATTTGACAACGCTCAAATCAATTACCGGCGCGCCCTTTCCATTGAGCCAGACTTTGAGCAGGCTCGACAACGCTTAGAAGTAATTCAGCAAGCGCTCCCTTCGTCTAACCCTGATCCTTGGTCAGAGTAATTTATGTCCGAATACTTGATTTTTTCGGCACTTATCTTTTGCACACATGACAGACAATTCCAGCATTGAACGCATTTACACCGACGGCGGTTGTATCAATAATCCCGGTTCGGGTGGTTGGGGCGTTATCGTGTGCTTTCATGATGGTTCCGTCGTTGAACTTGGCGACCACGAAGATCAGACCACGAATAATCGGATGGAAATGCAAGCGGCGATCCATGCGCTACAGTTTTTTCGGGAAAGTGAACAGCGCGAATCCGTACGACTGTATACCGATAGTAAATATGTGATTGATGGCATCACAAAATGGATCAATGGCTGGAAGCGAAAGGGTTGGAAAAAGTCTTCTGGTGCGCCAGTGCTCAATCAAGATCTTTGGCAAACAATGGATCGTCTCAACCATCCGGCAATTCAGTGGACTCACGTGAAGGGTCATAGTGGTGAGGCTGGCAATGAAAGAGCTGATGCGATCGCCAACAGTTTTGCGCGGGGACGAGCACCGATTCTAAAAAACACAAAAAACATAGAAAATTCACGAACTCTTCCTAAAACAACGGAGATTTCGCCGATATCCGTAACAGAATTATCAGCAGGTTCTAGTCAAACGAATATAGTTATGCCAAACCAATCGGAAACAACCCCCATGACTGATTCTGCTGCTAACTCTTCCGAAGAAAATGGTCTATCGCGCAACGAACGTGTCCAACAGCTCACCGCTCTGATTGAAAGTCTCCGCATTGCCGATGAGATCGCGGAGAAAGGCTATTTTATTAGTAGCTCTGAATTAGCAGACTTGATGGATGTTAATGCTAGTGCGGTGACAAGTCGGGGTCATGAGTGGACATGGCGCAACTGGATCGTCTCGCGTGTGAAGCGGGAAGGCAATCAAATTTTGTGGCAACTAGACCGCATTATGGGTGATGACGCGGATTCCTAGGCTCAAATATGATCGGGGTACGTTAACGCTCCATCCACCGCCACGAGGCAAAGATTGGCTTGATCTGGCGACTTGGGATGACCGGGTTGAAAAGTTTCGGATTCCAGCTCACCATTATCGGCAGTTGGTGGGCTTATTACGTGAAGCATCTACAGAATTTGTTGATGAGGCTCAAGGATTTACGCCGTTAAATTTAGCCTCTAGTTTTTCGTTAGAACCCTATGCTCATCAGCGAGAAGCGCTTACTGCATGGAAGCAGGGCGATCGCCAAGGGGTTGTTGTCTTGCCGACGGCCGCAGGCAAAACGTATTTAGCGCAACTGGCGATGGAGTCCACGCCCCGCACAACGCTGATTGTTGTACCGACTCTAGATCTCATGCATCAGTGGTACGCCCAGCTAGACAAGGCTTTTCCGCAGACAGAGGTGGGTTTGTTGGGCGGTGGTTCTCGCGATCGCACGCCGATTTTAGTGGCGACTTATCATAGTGCTGCAATTCACGCTGAGACTTTGGGCAATCAATATGCGCTACTGATTTTTGATGAATGCCACCATTTGCCGAGTGATTTTTTTCGGGCGATCGCCGAATATTCTATAGCCCCTTACCGTCTCGGTTTAACCGCGACCCCAGACCGCAGTGATGGCAGAGACGACGACCTCCAGC
>JBARRZ010000312.1:0-14267 GCA_049644465.1 Limnothrix sp. | reverse complement strand
TATTCATTTGTTTGCTCCAGATTTGAAATAAATTCTATTCAAGCTACCGAAGTAGGATTGAAATGTTAGTAACAAAACAGCCCATTCTCCGTCGGTTTTGGTATCCAGTTGTGCCATTAGCAGAACTCTCTTCTGGCCCTGCATCTTTCACATTATTAGACACAAAGATAGTGTGTTGGCTAGACCTTGATGCTCAACCTGTTGCAGTGGGCGATCGCTGTTGTCATCGTTCAGCGCAGTTATCCCTCGGCAAGGTGATCGACGGCAATATTGCTTGCCCCTACCATGGCTGGCGATTTGATGGTGCTGGGAAGTGTGTGCATGTGCCGCAGCTCACCGCAGCAGAACGTATTTCTTCGAGTTACAAAGTGCCGACCTATCGCTGTAAAGCTCGCTATGGCTACGCTTGGGTTTGTTTGGACGAACCCCTTGTTGATATTCCAGATATTAAAGAAGAAGCTGATCCGAGTTATCGTCTCATCCCAGAATTTTATGAAACTTGGAGTTGCGCGGGATTACGGGTGATGGAGAACGAATTTGACCTCGCCCATCCTACTTTTGTGCACCCCACAACATTTGGTAGTGAAGATTATCCGACTCCTGAAAGCTTGTCTCTAGAAGAAACAGAGTGGGGGATTACGGTTAATGGTGTGCTCGGTGTCGAGAATCCAGAGTTGCAGCGGCAAAATCTAAAAATGGCGGATTCCCAAACCATGCGCACCCTCGAAATGGAATGGTTTATGCCGTTTACGGTGAAGCTGAAAATCATTTATCCCAATGGTTTGGAGCACGTGATTATTAATACGATGACGCCGATTGATGACCACACATCGCAAATGGTGCAGTTTTGTGTCCGCAATGACACGGAGGCAGAAACGAAGGCCGCAGATGTTATCGCTTTTGACCGGGCGGTGACGTTAGAAGACAAGCGTATTTTGGAATCAACTGACCCTGATGTGCCGCTATCCCTCGGAGCAGAACAGCACATGTTTACTGACAAACCGGGCATTGTGATGCGAAAAAAACTGGCAACTTTGCTCAAAGCTCACGATGAATTAGAGCACACCAAAGTGTCTTAAATATCTTCGTCATAACCCCAAATTTATTCACCGCATCAGGAGCGCGACAATGAACGAGCAAGAAACTGCAATCGAGCCTAATCTGTCTAAGCCACCGTCAAAGGAACCGACTGGCTGGGAAGGGGCGATCGCCGAGTATTTCAATTTCGCAGAGCTGAAAACAAATTTCCGCACAGAGGTTTTGGCGGGGCTGACCACCTTCATGACCATGGCCTACATCATGATTGTGCATCCCTTAATTCTGTCCGATGCGGTCTTCATCAATGAACCGGGCGACTTGTTGCGGGAACTGATCGTAACAACCGGGATTGCGGCGGCGATCGGCACATTGATCATGGGTTTCTACGCGAAATATCCTTTCGTGCTCGCGCCAGGGATGGGAACCAACGCCTTTTTCGCTTACTCCGTCGTCTTGGGTTTGGGGATTCCTTGGCGAGTGGCACTGTCGGCAATTTTTATCGAAGGTCTCATTTTTATTGCCTTGACTCTGACCGATATTCGCAGACATCTCATTGCCGCGATTCCTTCCAGTATTAAAGTGGCGACGACGGTTGGTATTGGTTTGTTTTTGGCATACATCGGCATGGCTAGCCCCATCGAAACCGGGGGCGCGGGGCTGATTGTCGCTAACGAGGTGACGAAAACATCCTTCGGCAGTTTTGCTGAACCCAACACCCTTTTGGCTGTGTTCGGGATTATCATTTCGTCACTCTTTATGATTCGCCGGATTAGAGGGGCTTTGCTCTGGGGTATTGCCGGTACGGCGATTCTCGGTTGGGTTTTAAAAGTCGCGCCAGCGCCTGATGCAATTATTGCGATTCCCCAATTTCCATCGACTTTATTTGGTCAAGCATTTGTTGGTTTGTCGGGCATTAATGGTAGCAATATTATTGATTTCATCGCGGTGTTACTTGTGTTTTTGTTTGTCGATATTTTTGACACCATCGGCACATTAACTGGTGTGAGTACCCAAGCCGGATACATTGATGAAAAAGGCGAATTACCCCGTGCAAATCAGGCTCTCTCTGCCGATGCGATCGCCACAACAGTCGGTTCTCTTTTAGGGTCTTCGACGGTGACAACCTTTGCCGAATCTGCCGCTGGGGTTGCCGCTGGTGGACGATCTGGACTCACCGCCGTCGTTGCCGGAATCATGTTTTTGGTTGCCCTATTATTCGTCCCAATCTTTATCGCGATTCCCGCTTTTGCCACAGCACCCGCTTTGTTAATCGTCGGTGTATTGATGATGGCCAGCATCCAAAATATTAAGTGGGAAGATTTGACCGAAGCGATTCCAGCCTTTGCGACAATCTTCTTTATTCCTCTAGGATTCTCTATTGCCGAGGGTTTGGCAGCGGGTTTGATTTTGTATCCCTTCGCTAAATTAGCGAGTGGTCGTGCCAAGGAAGTCCCCTTAGTTACTTGGATTATCGCCGCAATCTTTATCGCTCGCTATGTGTTCACCACGCTGCGGTTTGGGTAAAAAGCTAGCTCTAGGGACGTTCTAAGTTTGATCCCCCTAAATCCCCCTTTCAAAGGGGGACTTGAAGAAGGAGAAACAACTTCTATAAATCTTATTTAAAAAGTTTGATGAGATGGTAGATCAACAACCGAAAGCGATTCGCGGTGCATTTGTCGATTTTGTTGGCGATCCATTTTTGCAATCCGAAACTGAAAGTGTCCGTTATTTAAAAGATGGGCTATTGGTTGTACAGGATGGCAATATTATTGCTTTTGGTTCCTACAAAAACCTTCAAGAAAAGTACGGCGCGATTCCGACAACTCACTATCCCGACAAACTCATTTTGCCGGGATTTATTGATCTCCACATTCACTGTCCCCAGACGGAAATGATTGCCTCCTATGGGGCGCAGCTTTTAGATTGGTTAGAGCAATACACTTTTCCCACTGAAGCGAAATTTGCGGATGCTGATTATGCGCGGCAGATCTCTGGTTTTTTTCTGGATGAATTACTCCGCAATGGCACAACGTCTGCGTTGGTATTAACCACGATCTTTCCGCAGTCGGTGGAAGCATTGTTTGAAGAGGCGGAAAAGCGAAATATGCGGTTAATTGCTGGACAGGTTTTGATGTCTCGTAATGCACCCGATAATTTACTTAATGATGCCCAGACTGCCTACGCTCAGGTCAGGGAACAGATTCAAAAATGGCACGGTAAAAGGCGATCACTCTATGCCATTACCCCACGATTTGCAATCACCTCCACTGAAGAAGAACTTACCCTTGCTGGAAAATTGGCGGCAGAATTCCCCGATGTTTATGTCCATACTCATCTCGCTGAAAATCAAAAAGAAATCGAATTCACCGCAAAATTATTTCCCGACTGCCACGATTATTTGAATGTCTACGAAAAATATGGTCTTGTGGGCGATCGCAGTATTTTTGCCCATTGCATCCATCTAGACGAGTCGGGGTTTGAACGATTGTCTAAAGCAGGATCAACTATTGCTTTTTGTCCCACATCTAATCTGTTTTTGGGGAGTGGTTTATTTCCCCTAAGCCAAGCGAAATCTGAAACGGTTTCGGTCAAGGTTGGCTTGGCAACAGATATCGGGGCTGGCACAAGTTTTTCTCAATTGAAGACGATGGCGGATGCCTATAAAGTGATGCAATTGCAAGGAGAAAGTTTATCTTCTTTTCAAGCATTTTATCTCGCGACATTAGGGGCGGCAAAATCGCTTTCTTTGGATCATCTTTTGGGCAATTTTGAAGTGGGTAAAGAAGCTGATTTTATTGTGCTAAATCCGCAACCCACTCCATTACTCGCTCTCCGTAATTCTAATCCAATTCCCAAAGACTTATCTACACTAGCTGATCTACTCTTTGCTTTAATGGTAATGGGTGATGAGCGAGTTATTAAGGCTACCTATATTGCAGGAGAAATTGCTTTGGCTAAAGATAATTTGCAATAGATTTTTATATTAAAGCAATTTGTTTTCGACTTCTAAAGTTTCTGCCGTGGTTGCTGAAATAGACAGATAAATACCGACTAAAACGACAGCGAAAGCAAACCAGTTTAAAAGACTTAAATGTTCAGAAAAAATCAAAAAAGCGGCAAAAGCGGCAATAACAGGAATTGCTAGCATCGATACGGCAACTAAGCTGGCAGAAAAATGTTTTAAACTGTAAGCGAGTAGCCCTTGACCAATCACTTGGGCGAATAAGGCGAGTCCTAAAACTGAACCCCAACCTATCCAAGAACTGGCAAATAAAGTACTCCCAGTAATAAGTACAACAATCAACGAAAATAGACAGCCAATTAAACTTTGCCACATCATAATACTAGATACGGAAAACTTAGTGCGGAGCCGTTCAACGACCAAAAGATTAATCGCAAATAGCATCGCAGCAAAGAGTGCGGCAGCATCTCCCCATAAGCCAATTGTTGCTTGTAAATCTTCGATGCCAATGGCAACTGTTCCGGCGATCGCCACCCCCATACCCAGCAAAAATCGATTAGAAAACTGCTGCCCAAGGAATAACCATCCGGCTAATGTAATGAAGATGGGCATCATGTTATTCAGCAAAGTTGAATTAGCAACACTTGTTTGGGTGAGTGACCAAGCCCAGATCATCAAAGACGAAGAAAAACAACTTCCTGCAATAACGAGCAATCCAACATCTTTGGGTTTATAGGGCGTAGGCCCATTACTTTCATCTGTGTTTTCATCTTTAACTTTAGCCTTATAAAATCGTTGTGTTCCGTTTAATAAAGCAAAGGCGATCGCCGCAAATCCGAGGCGATTACAAGCCACAGCATTGGGGCTGATATCTTGTTCTGCAATCACCACCAAAATAGAAGCCGAGGCGATGCCGACAAGAGCAACACAAAGTGCAATGGGTGCTAACCAAGTTGAGATGGGCAATGAGTCGGATATAGAAGCAGAAGATTCAGATTTTAACGACATAAACAAAAGATAAACAGTTTGGTTTAGCAATCTCAAAGATCGCTATTGATGAACGCGATTTAGACTGTGATATAGGCAGCCATAATTAACAAGATTAAGGCTCAAAAAGTTTTTGAGAAAGTTGATTTGCTTTTTCCACTAAAGATTCTATTTCTAGAGTGGTTAGTCGTCCTTGATCAACAATTTTTTTGCCGTTAATAAAACTATAGTCCACATGATTAGTTTGACAGAAAATCACCGCAGCGACCGGATCTTGTAATGCCCCCGCAAATTGAGGGCGATCCAAATTAATCGTGATTAAATCCGCAGACATGCCCGGTGTTAGTTTACCAATATCATCCCGCCCCAAAACCTTCGCCCCGCCAACCGTTGCCACTTTCAAAATATCTCTTGCCGACATGACCGACGCATCACAGCTTCCCACTCGCGCCAACAAAAACGCCGTACGGGCTTCTTGGAGCATATTTCCCGCATCATTAGAAGCGGAGCCATCAACCCCCAAACCCACAGGGACATTGTGATTCAGCATTTTCCGAATCGGCGCAATGCCACTCGCTAGGCGCATATTACTACAGGGGCAGTGGGCGACGCCTGTGCCTGTTTTGCCGAATTTAAAAATTGAAGCGTCACTCAGTTGGACACAGTGGGCGTGCCAGACATCATGACCCAACCACCCGACAGACTCGGCATAATCACCGGGAACCATCCCAAAAGTCGCGAGGCTATATTCCACGTAGGATTTGTTTTCGGCTAAATGGGTGTGTAAACGCACGCCATCATAGGATCTGGCAAGGGCTGCGGACTCGCGCATTAAGTCTTGGGATACGGAAAAGGGCGAACATGGAGCCAAGGTCATCCGCACCATCGAATGGCGATCGCCGTCATGATATTGCTCGATGAGACGCTGGGAATCTTTGAGAATATCGGCTTCGGTTTCAACGAGGGAATCGGGGGGCAGTCCGCCTTTGCTAACACCGACGCTCATGCTGCCGCGACTGGCATGGAACCGCATTCCGATGTCTTGAATAGCGCGAATTTCGTCATCGAGGGTGCAGTCGTTCGGATAGAGATATAAGTGATCGCTGGCGGTGGTACAGCCCGATAAAATTAATTCGGCGGCGGCGAGCTGGGCGCTGACATAAACCCCTTCGGCGGTGAGGTTTGCCCAGACGGGATAGAGGGTTTGCAGCCAATTAAACAGGTCGCAATCTTGGGCGGCGGGGACTGCGCGGGTCAGGGTTTGATAAAAATGGTGGTGGGTATTTACGAAGCCCGGTAACACCACATGGCGACCGTTTAAATCTAAAACTTCATCGGCGGTTTCTGGTAAGTCGGCGATCGCCCCCACTTGTTCAATGACGTTATCGCGGATAAAGATTGCCCCTTTCGGAATCTCCCCGTAAGCATCATCCATCGTGACTAAAGTATGGCTATTTTTGATGAGTAAGGTCGCCATAATTTAGAGTGCTCCAGAAATGCTTGATGGTCTGATTTTTCGCTACAAGTACTATATACTCCTAGGGTTAAATCATGAATGTACCGACTAATACAGTCTTTGGGATCATGACAGTGTTTAGACTGGTGTAAATTTGAGTTAGATAGTAACTATTCAAATCCCAATAAAATCGTATTATTAATCGATAATATTTTGAGTACTATTGCCCTGCTGTACAAACAAATTTAACGATCAAAATCAAACATTTAAATAACAAAAAATCAGATGAGCGCAACTCCATCCCCCGACCACAAATTCGTTTTTATCTGCGGTTCTGCCCTCCGAGGACAACCGGATCATGGCAATCTTCAATCTGCCGAATTTATGGGTGAAGCCAGCACAAAACCCCTTTATCGTCTCCACTCGGTTAAAGATGGTTGGCATCCCGGTATTCATGAGGTTGAAACCGATGGGATTTCGATTCCGGGGGAAGTTTATAAAATGACTTTGGCCGAATTTGATCAGCTCACCGCTGGTGAACCGCCCAATATGTATCCTCACGAAGTTGCCCTGTCTGATGGTGGTACGGCGATCGCCTTCCTTTATCCCAAAGCGCTGATCGATGAAAATGGCTGGCCAGATATCTCCCACCTTGGCGGCTGGGCGAATTATAAGAAAGTTGGCACAACCGAAGCTTAAGCCCTTGCACCCATTCGATTTTTCACTGTAAATAATTCATCAGCCCTACCCCCATGTCTAAGTCCTATCCCCGCGATTTGATTGGTTACGGTCGTCATACACCAGATCCAAAATGGCCGAACAAAGCCCGGATTGCCGTGCAGTTTGTGATCAATTACGAGGAGGGCGGCGAAAATTGTCCCCTCCATGGGGATACGACTTCTGAGGCTTTTTTGTCGGAAATTGTCGGTGCGGAAGCTTTCCACGGGGTGCGCCACATGAGCATGGAATCGATCTATGAATATGGCAGTCGAGCCGGATTTTGGCGGTTACGGCGATTATTTACCGATCGCAATATTCCGGTGACTGTCTACGGTGTGGCGATGGCGTTAGAGCGAAATCCCGATGCTGTGGCGGCAATGTTGGAAGCGGACTGGGAAATCGCCAGCCATGGTTACCGCTGGATTGACTATAAATTTTTCAGCGAAGAACAGGAACGAGAGCATCTACAAAAGGCGATCGCCATCCACACAGAAGTAACGGGCAGTCGTCCACAGGGAATTTATATTGGTCGCAATAGTCCGAATACCCAAAAACTGATCGTCGAAGCAGGGGGATTTTTATACGATGCCGATAGCTATGCCGATGATTTGCCCTACTGGGTGCATGATTACGACGAACCGCATCTTGTGATTCCCTACACCCTCGATACCAACGATATGCGCTTTGCCACGCCCCAAGGTTTTAACTCCGGCGAGCAATTTTTCACCTATCTCAAAGATGCCTTTGACATCCTCTACGCCGAAGGGGAAACAGCGCCCAAAATGATGAGTGTGGGTTTGCACTGTCGCTTATCAGGACGACCGGGGCGAGCGATGGCGTTGGCTTGTTTTTTGGATTATGTGCAACGGCATGAACAGGTTTGGCTTTGTCGCCGCATTGATATTGCCAACCACTGGCACGAACATCATAGAGAGTGAAGGGAGGCGATCGCCGATGATTTTTGGGGGAGAAGGTGAGCAAGAGGAAATTTCATAAAAAAGGAAGCTGAAAACCGAATGGAAGATGAATTACGAGCAGAGTATGATTTTCCGAAAATGGGTCAGGGTATCAAGGGAAAATATGTTGAACAATATCGTTCCGGGACAAATATTATTCGATTAGATCCTGATGTTGCGAAAGCTTTTCCAAATGATAAAGCTGTTAATGATGCGTTACGTTTATTGATTCAAATTGCCCAAAATAATGTGATTTCTCCATCAATATCGAATTCTGAAACTGCTTAATTAAGGGCTAAATACTTCGATGTGATTTATGAGGTTGATGTATGAATAGGTAGCGATCGCCCAAGATTTCGAGGTAGAGATTTATTTTCGCGGGGGCAGTCAAAATGTAACCGGACATCGCACATCACCAAGCTGTAAACTGTCAACTATTATCGGTTTTTGCTTACTCTTTGGGAAATATTTCTGGCGATCGCCTTCTGTAGAAATAGAGAGGCGATCACCCATTTGTTTTCCTAAACAACCTGAATTAGTCTTGTTTTTCAAACTTCTGTGCAAGTGGTTTGCCAGACTTAATCTTCAAAATAAGCTTGATCTTTTTTTGCATAAATTTAAGGTGACAGGTGGAAATATTACTTAGTTTTTAATAAACCCGATTGGACGTTTTGGTTCTTCTGGTTTTAGTTTCGGCACAGCGATAAGTAACAGACTAACCTGCGAAACATGCTGAATAAGCTCAACCTTGTTACCATCTTCTATCAAACCCCAAAATAAAATTGTTCCGGGATTACAATAACCGACATCGGAAACATGAAGTTTTATGGATGAGCCAAAAGAAACTAGTTTCATTCCCACTTCATGCTTCTCGTCCAATGATTGATCAAAATTGGCAATCTGATTCCGTAGCTGTTTGGCAAATTCACTAGCCAAACTAGCTCGTTGAAAATCGGCTAAAAATTCACTAGCCAAACTAGCTCGATTTTTATGTTTCCCTTGCTGAGCTAAATCTTGGTTAATACGTGCTAGTTCTGATCCTGCCATTTGCAGAGCTTGAGCAGCATAGCTTGGATTGCTGAAATTATGCATCGATATAGTATTCCTGAACTATTTTGAATTATAGCTAATAAATCAAATGAATTGCGGCCTAAAATTTCTGGAGAAATTAGCAGAAAATTATTCTTATTAGGTAGAGATTCTCTAACTTGTGCGGATTTAAGATCGCCTCAGGGATTTCTGTGATTTGGTTATTCCAGAGGTTAAGCGATGTGAGATTAGATAGTTCGGCGATCTGTTCTGGAATTTCAGTTAATCCTTCGCTCGATAAATCCAGTTCTGTCCAGCCTTCTGCTGCTGCCTGCTCGATTAATTTGAGAGCGCCTTCAGCTGCCATTACTCACCACACACTTTTAACCTTCCTGCCATTCTACCCATTCTTTCTTTCTTCATTCCCCCCTTTATTAAGGGGGGCTAGGGGGGATCCTCCGTAGGTTGTGGCAGTTATCGAGGATCCCTCCGGCTTCGCCACCTCCCTTTGGAAGGGAGGCAGTGGGTGACAGATATTTTAGAAGGGGATATTTTCCTCAATGGTGGAGCATACAGCAGCAAAATTGTGTCGCACTTCGTCATTGGTGAAGCGCAGAATTTTCAAGCTATAGGCCTGTAATATCTCACTTCTGATTCGGTCATATTCCTGTGCCTCTTCAGTGAAGTGCGTATCACCGTCTACTTCGATCACAAGCTTTAGTTTGGGACAGAAAAAATCAACAATGTAATGGTCGATGGGGCGCTGCCGATAAACCTTTAGAGGAAATTGCCGCAGATATTCAAACCACAATTTTTTCTCCGCTGGGGTCATATTTTTTCGTAGCGCTTTTGCCCTCACCACCAACGCCGGATTGTACGGAAAATATAGCGAATCCCCTCTCAAGTCCATAAATACTCCCAAATACTTAGTCTCACCTTGCCTCCCTTCCAAAGGGAGGTGCCGAAGGCGGAGGGATTCTCAACAGCTGTATCAGTGGTGAGGTGAACTACTCTAGGACTCATATTTTTCCGTGGCTCTTTCGCCCTCGAAATCAATGCAGAATTGTACGATAAATGCTGTGGATTTTCCCTAAGACTCATCAATAATCCTGCCCTTTCAAGTCACCCATTGCTTCTCTTTTTCAAAAATATGGCGATCGCCGCAACAACCAAACAACAATCTATGAATTTTATTCATGTAAGCTATGAAAAGAATGTTTTGTATCATATTTGACAAAAAACTATAGTGGAGTTGTAAACAAAACAGGAACCGACATGACCACTAAAATCACCACAAACAACCAAACTTGGACTATAGAGCAACTCATCAGCCTCAGCACCAACCTCGCGAATGTTTACGGTGCAGTCGCTAAAAAAAATCAGGGCGATCGCCAACAAGACGAATGGACATCTGCAGCCTTCATCAACCTCAGCCAAACTCTTGCTCAGGCTTACTCCAGCATTTAGAACATTTTTCTCGAACAAAATTTCAGCGCAAATTACAAACTCTCATCCAATTTAAGAATAGTTTGGAGCAGCGTATTCACCCCTTGTTCGCATTGTTCAGGCGAAGTATATTCTTCCTCAGAATGACTAATTCCCGCTTTGCTCGGCACAAAAATCATCCCCATTTCAGTGAAGCGGCCAATCTCTTGGGCATCATGACCCGCACGACTCGGTAAATAAGTGTAGGAATAATCTTGTTCGTCGCAAACCTCTTGGATTGTTTCCATAATCATCGGGGCAGACAGCGTAGGCGGCACATGGAGCGTTTGCATCATATCGATTTTCGTATCAGTGGCGATCGCAATCTCAGCACACTTTTCCCGCATCTGTGCCACTAAAGTATTTAGCCGGGGCTGGGACAAATCTCGTAAATCAATTTTGAGATCAACCCTCGCTGGCACAGTATTCACCGCGTTAGGCGACACCTCTAGATAGCCAACGGTTGCTACTTGATCACCGGGCGTATGAACCGCTAGTTGGTTTACCATCAGCACAATTTGGGCCGCTGCAACCAGAGCATCCTGACGCATATTCATCGGGGTTGTGCCAGCGTGATTGGGTCGCCCTTCGATGCTGACTTTAAACCGATGCTGACCGACTACGCCTTGGACTACGCCGATATCCGTTTGCTCATGTTCTAAAATACCGCCTTGCTCCACGTGTAATTCCACGAACGCGACAATCTCTTGATCGGATCGTTTTGCTGTCGCTATTTCCGACCAATTTCCCCCAATTTTTTGCAGACAAGTTTCAATATCTGTGCCATTGTTACGGCGGTAATAATTTGGGTCTGGGACAATATCGCCCGCCATCGCTTTGCAACCCAAGACCGTACATTCTTCATCGGTAAAGACAATTACTTCGATGGGATGCTTCGTTTTCAAGTTATTTTCTTTTAAAGTTTGCACTACTTCGATGCCGGCTAAAACACCTAAACAGCCGTCAAACCAGCCTGCAACGGGAACTGTATCGAGATGGGAACCTGTGGCGATCGCCCCCAGTTGATTTTCCAAACCTTGATAACGACCAATCATATTGCCCGCTGCATCGATGCGAACAACCATCCCCGCCTCAATCATCCAGCGGCGTACCTGTTGTCGTGCTAGCAGATCCTCATCAGTAAACGCCAAGCGACTGACCCCACCATTCGGCAAATGACCGATCTGGGCGAGTTCTGCGAGTTTACGGTTTAATCGCTCGCCATTAGCTTGGGGGATTGTCAGACCTAGCATTGCAGCTCCTTCGTTTAGTGTTGAAATTTTTTGGAGAAAAACGTGATCGGGCCTGACCTGTGCACAAGTTGAACGCGAGAGGCATCTTTGTCACTTTCTTCTTAAAAACTTTGGCCTACAATTGCGGTGCGCACAGTATACGAAACATCCTTTTACGAGTTTTTCGCACAGAAACTATGGGTCATGGCCAATAAATCTCTAAATCAGATTAAGCTATCGCAGCTCCGAATTCTGATTGCTGTCGCGACCTACAACAATTTTAGTGAAGCAGCCCTCAGTTTAGATATCTCCCAATCCGCAGTCAGTCACGCGATCGCCACTTTAGAAGAAGAGTTAGGGATTGTCTTATTTAACCGGGGTCGTCACGGCGCGAAATTAACGACGGTCGGTGCAAAAATCTTGGCCCACGCTCAGGCGATCGCCCATTCTCTAGAACTCATTGCCAATGAAGCGATGATTGTCCGGGGTTTGGCTGGGGGACAAATTCGGATTGCTTCTTTTCGCAGCGTTGCCACCCAAATCTTGCCGGCGATCGCCAGTGATTTCTACCAAAAATATCCCCAAATTAAAGTCAGCTTTACCGAATACGATGATTTTCGCAAAGTTGAACAATCCCTCAGATCCGGTCAAACCGATGTCGGCTTTACAGTGCTGCCCTCAAGCGCAGACATGGACACCCAAGAATTTTTACAAGATGAATTTGTGGTGATTTTGCCAGCCTCATTCACCCCCAAATCCACGCAACTCACTTGGGCTGAAGTCGCCCAATATCCCTTAGTTTTGCCGCCCAATAGCTCGCCGATGATGCAGCCGCTCTATCAACATATTGAGAATTGCAACCAGCGGTTACAAGTTGCCTACGAAGTAGAAACCGACGGCATGATTATGAGTTTAGTTACCCAAGCATTAGGCGGCACAATCTTGCCACGTCTCGCTGCCGAGCCGATTCCAGCATCCCTCCATGTTTACAGTTTGCCCGTTCCTCTGACCCGAAAAATTGGCGTAGCAACATTTTCTAATGCGATCCATACACCTGCCGTTTACGCTTTTTTAGACTTGATTAAAACCAAAAAATCACTCTGAAAATCTCTTCGCAAAAAGATCAAAGGCTTAAACGGTTGACTCTACAGCCGACAGGAGAGTTTATGGTTGAAATGGCACGAATAATGTGGGAAAAAACGAATGGAAACCCGCCAATTTCAGGTAAAAGGTATGGGCTGTGCGGCTTGTGCGACAACAATTGAGACGGCTCTCGGTAAAACGGAGGGCGTCACGCAGGCTCAGGTGAATTTTGCGGCAGAGCAATTAAGGGTTGAATTTGATGAAAGTGTGGCGAATTCGACTCTCTTAGAAACGGCTGTTGCGAAAGCTGGTTATGAAATTGTGCCGATGATGCAGGGTGGCGATCGCCAAGCTCAACTCCAGCAGCAAGAACGGGAAAAAGCCCAAGAATTGAACGCGTTAACGCAAAAAGTTTGGCTGGCAGGCGCACTCAGCACAGTATTGGTGATCGGTAGTTTGCCGATGATGTTGGGCGTACATATTCCGTTGATTGCGCCGTGGTGGCATAACCCATGGTTGCAGTGGGCTTTAACGACGCCGATTTTATTTTGGGCGGGGCAAAGCTTTTTTATTGGCGCGATAAAAAGTTTACGAACAAGAACCGCCAACATGGACACGCTGGTCGCTTTGGGGACGGGGGTTGCTTATGTTTACTCGGTGTTTGCAACGTTATTTCCGACGCAATTGAGGACGTGGGGAATTCCGACAGATGTCTATTTTGAAAGTGCGGCGGTTATTATTGCGCTAATTTTGCTGGGGCAACTTTTGGAACGTCGGGCGCGGGGCAAAACAGCGAGTGCAATTAAAGAATTAATGGGTTTGCAAGTCCGGACGGCGCGGGTATTTCGCGGTGAAGAAACCGTTGATATCGACGTTGAAGCGGTGCAAGTGGGCGATCGCCTGTTGATTCGTCCGGGTGAAAAAATTCCAGTTGATGGTGAAATTCTTGAAGGGGAATCCACGATTGATGAGGCGATGGTGACGGGGGAATCGCTGCCTGTCGAAAAAACGGTGGGCGATCGCACGATTGGGTCAACAATCAACAAAACAGGGCGGCTGATTGTCCGGGCGACCCATGTGGGCGAAGACACGATGTTGGCACAAATTATTCGCTTGGTGCAGGATGCGCAGGGCAGTAAAGCTCCGATCCAAAAGCTCGCCGATCAAGTGACAGGTTGGTTTGTGCCAGTAGTTTTGCTCATTGCAATTGTGACGTTTTGCGGTTGGGCGATCGCCGGCAATCTTTCTCTTGCGATTGTGACTAGCGTAAGCGTGCTGATTATTGCTTGCCCTTGTGCTCTCGGTTTAGCCACGCCGAC
>JBARRZ010000311.1:0-13988 GCA_049644465.1 Limnothrix sp. | reverse complement strand
GAGGCGATCGCAAAAACAGTCCGCACCAAAGCACTTTTTTGGAGATTGTCTGTCACAGATTTGCGAATATACCGCTGAAAATACGCATCCGGCTCCTTAGCAAATTCAGTGAGCTTTGGAATATCCGTCGCCTCTTCACCACCCGCTAACAGCAAGTCTTCGTAGCCATTGAGCAGCACGATCAGATCAGGTTGATAGGGCAGCACAGTCAGTGCAAATTGAGCTAATTCGTTGCCAGAGCTATAGCCGGGCACTGCGACATTAATGACACGATAATTGCCTTGCTTAATTTTTGCGGGTAAATCTTGAAGCTTATCTCTGGATGGTTTAAAAAACGGAAAAACGTCAGGACGGTAAGCACTAGGCGAACTCCGCTGCCGTTGCACACGCCCTTGGAGTCGTTGTTCGAGGAGGTGGGAAACGACTTGATTATTGTCTTTGATGCCGCGTCCAAAGGCTGTGGAGTTGCCGAGGACGAAGACACGAATCTCGCCATTTGGTTTAGCCACAGGCAGCGGATCGCTGTCCCGAAAGCCAGCTTCGTTGAGGGTGAAAAATTCGCTTTGCTGCTCGTCCACTAATTCGTAAGCGGTGGAGACGGATTCTGTTGCCAGTAGTTCGCCACGGTTATCGAGGCCTTGATAGACTTTGTTGTCTTCGTCCACAAATTTTAGGGTGTAGGCGATCGCCTCTTTAGAGAGCTTGTCATCATCCGACTCAAAAAAGCTAGAACCCAATCGTGCAAGTAACTCGAGACCAATTAATACCAACGGAATCGCGATCACTATAGTCCAAGGCGAAACCTTTTTAGATCTCTTCCCTTTACGACTATATGAAGACTTACGGCGACCGCGCTTAAACATGCAAATTTTCCTCGTTCAACAGAATCCCCATATATTCTCAGGGGTGATGGTGCATTTGTCATTGGCGATAGATATTTTTTGGTATGCCATCTATCAACAACTTAGAATAAAGCACGGAGACGGCTTTTGATTTTGCGGAGTAAAATTCTGTGCCCTATAAATTACTTTTTGTTTGTCTTGGCAATATTTGTCGTTCACCCTCTGCTGAGAACATTATGCGTCACTTAGTTGCGGAAGCCGGACTATCTGACCAAATCCATTGCGATTCTGCCGGGACGTCTAGCTACCATGTCGGGGCCGCGCCAGATCGACGGATGCAGGGAGCCGCTCGTAAGCAAGGTATCAAATTAGTCGGTCAATCACGCCAATTTACGCGGGCTGATTTTGAAAACTTTGACCTAATTGTGGCGATGGACAATGAGAATTATCGGAATATTGTATCGCTAGATGCTGAGCGGAAATATGGCCAAAAAGTCGTGATGATGTGCGATTATGCGGACAATTTCCGGGATAGTGAAGTGCCCGATCCTTATTATGGTGGCGATTCTGGTTTTGACCACGTAATCGATTTATTGATGGATGCTTGTAGTGGTTTGCTGAAAACAGTAAAGCAAGAACTGTAGTGAATAGTTGGTGGTTTGATGATGCTCGGTGGCGGGGCGATCGCCGTCGAAATTCAAACAAAATCTTAAAATGAATAAATTAGAAGGAGAGCTAGAAGCTTATTGGGATCAGAGTTGGGAAGGCCGGATCGCTTTTGCTTTCAATACTTTTAGTAATACCAGACCTTTTTTTTTAGAAAACGGCCATTACCTAACTATTTACGAAAGCGAAGCAACGATTCTTTGGGCTGGAACAATTGCTTTTGTGCCGCGCGGATTTTTTGATCGGCATCAGCTCAAAGTAGGCATTTGGTCTGGCACGAAACAGAAAGGTGTCTCCTATGCTGATTGGATGGATTGGTTTTGGCGTCGGCCACCGCTCAAAGCAACGCTAATTATTCCGTAAGAAAATGGTTTGTCGGCGATCGCCCAACCAATAAAGCATTCCGTAACCAAAACGTAATAGGCTATCAGAGCAACTTTCGCGTTTTTTTAGCATGGCTACGGTTAAAGTTCTCGACAAAACGTTTGAAAATATTACGGGCATTATTTTTGATAAAGATGGCACACTAGCAAATTCCCATGACTATTTACGGGAGCTAGCCCAGAAACGCGCGCGCTTGATCGATGCCCAGATTCCCGGTGCAGGTGAGCCGATGCTGATGTCTTTTGGGGTACTAGATGGACAACTGGATCCCTTGGGGTTGATGGCGGTGGGCAGTAGTCACGAAAATGCGATCGCCGCCGCTGCCTATATTGCCGAGACGGGACGCACTTGGTTTGAGTCTCTAGATATTGCCACCAAAGCCTTTGAAGAAGCTGAAATTGTGATGGGCGATCGCAGCCAAAATTCACCCATGTATCCGGGCTGTTTCGAAGTAATTAAAACCTGTCATGAAGCGGGCTTAAAACTCGGTATCTTGTCGATGGATAGTACCGAAAATGTCAAAAAGTTTGTCAAAACTTACGAGTTAAGCGACTATATTCAGCTCGAAATGGGTGCAGAATTTGGTTTAAAGCCTGACCCCAATTTATTTTTTAAAGCTTGTAAAGAATTAGGCACTGATTTCCGGCAAACACTGATGGTCGGTGATGCACCGGGGGATATCCAGATGGCGCAAAATGCGGCCGCTGCCGGGGCAGTCGGTATTGCTTGGGGACAAGCTAACGCGCCTCAACTGCATGCTGCTGATGTGGCGATCGCCGCCCTTGATGCGCTACAAATTGTCTAGTTGCGTGAAAAATATTTATGCGTATTTGGTTAACGACCGTCGTCATTTTATTTATTGGTGTACAAATTTTCCAGTCTGTTAAGGGCTTTTTTGTGCCATTACCGATTTATATTCTCGCGGGTGCATTTTTGGCGATCGCCTCCAATTACGACAAAGGCATCATGCCGCAATTCAAAACCAAAGACATTCCAGAATCCAAAACTGATGCAAAGTCTTAAGGTCTCGGGTTGAAAACTAAATGCGCCCGTAAAATAGATTTATAGATACAGTTGCATTCAGCTAAAACACGGATAGAGTTATGAAATTCGGCGTTCAACATTGGGTCATTCTCGGCACAACCTTATTCTTCACCCAAGGCGCAGTCTTCGCGCAAGTAGCGTCTGACGAACCGACAGAGGCCATAGTTGTCGATACTGCTGTCGAAGAAACACCGGCTACTGAGGCGACAGAACCTGAGACGCCGATTATTGCTGACACGACTCGTTTAGACGCCATTCAACGCTACAACGCTGGTGTAGATAAACTCACAGCCGCCGACTTTAATGGGGCGATCGCCGAATTTACCGAAGCCATTGCCCTCGATAGCACCGATGCAGATGCTTTTTATAATCGCGGTTATAGCTACCACGTGCTCGGTCAATACCAAGCCGCCTTTGACGATTATGGTCAGGCGATCGCCATCAATGCCGACTTTGCCGACGCTTACGGCAACCGTTGTTACGCTGCTTACTTATTAAAAAATTACGACCAAGCCCTCATTGACTGCGAAGCGGCGATCGCCCTTAAAGACGACAACCCAGACTTTTTTATTAATCGCGGCAACGCCTACGATGATCTCGCTTTAAAAGCCACAGCCGATGCTGACCCCGAACTGGCACAGGATTATCACGCAAGTGCGATCGCCGATTATGATGCTGCCCTCGAACTCAAACCCGACCACGCCAAGGCTTATTACAATCGCGCCCTAGCCTACAATCGCCTCGGTGATAACGCTGCTGCTGCCAAAGATTACAGCCAGAGCATCAAGCACAATCAGCAATTTGCCGAAGCCTATTTCAATCGCGGCATCACCTATTACAAACTCGATGAAACAGAAAAGGCGATCGCCGATCTCCAACAAGCCGCAACCATTTTTGCCGAAAATAACCAAGTCGATAACCAAGCCCAAGCCCTAGAAATCATCGATTCATTGCAACCCTAAGCCCAAAATTCTCCAGCTCCTCCGGTAAACTAAAATAAGGAACATTGTGAACAATCGTGACGCGACCTAATATATATAGATTGTCGAGCCACACCGAAGGAGAACAGAAAAACGCATGGGAAGAGTAGTCGGCATCGATCTAGGAACCACCAATTCCGTCGTTGCAGTAATGGAAAGCGGCAAACCCCTCGTCATTGCCAATTCCGAAGGCAATAGAACAACCCCTTCCGTGGTGGGCTTCAACAAAGATGGCGAACTGCTCGTCGGGCAAATGGCACGGCGTCAATCCGTTCTCAATCCACAAAATACCTATTACGGCGTTAAACGTTTTCTCGGTCGTCGTTACGCAGAACTAACCCCCGAATCCAAACAAGTTCCCTACACCATCCGCCGCACCGAAGACGACACCATCAAAATCCGTTGTCCCCGCCTGCGCCAAGAATTCGCCCCCGAAGAAATCTCCGCAAAAATTATTCGCCGTCTCGCCGACGAAGCCGAACGTTATCTTGGCGAAGAAGTTACCGGAGCCGTTATCACCGTTCCCGCTTACTTCAACGACGCCCAACGCCAAGCAACCCGCGATGCCGGACGCATCGCTGGCCTAGAAGTGCTCCGCATTATTAATGAACCGACCGCCGCAGCCCTAGCCTACGGCTTAGAACAAAAAGGCAGTTCCTCGATCCTCGTATTTGACCTCGGTGGAGGAACCTTTGATGTCTCTGTTCTTGAAGTTGGTGACGGTATTTTCGAAGTCAAATCCACCAGCGGCGATACCCAGTTAGGCGGCAACGACTTTGACCGTAAAATTGTTGATTGGCTCGCCGAAAAGTTCTTAGAAGACGAAGGCATTGATTTGCGTAAAGATCGTCAATCTCTCCAACGTCTGACTGAAGCTGCCGAGAAAGCGAAAATTGAGTTGTCCGGTGTGACCACCACAGATATCAATTTACCCTTTATCACCGCAACTGAAGACGGCCCCAAGCACCTCGAAACCCAATTAGATCGCGCCAAGTTCGAAAATCTATGCGGCGAACTCATCAGTCGTCTTCGTCGCCCTATCAAACGGGCGTTACAGGATGCAGGAATCAGCCCCGTACAAATCCGTGAAGTGGTTTTAGTCGGTGGTTCTACTCGTATTCCCGTCGTTCAAGGTTTAGTCCGTAGCTTTATTGACCGCGAGCCAAACCAGAATGTGAACCCTGATGAAGTCGTAGCGGTTGGTGCGGCGATTCAAGCAGGCATTCTCGGTGGCGAAGTTAAAGATATTTTATTGCTGGATGTTACGCCGCTTTCGCTTGGTTTAGAGACGATTGGCGGTGTGATGAAGAAACTAATTCCGAGAAACACAACTATTCCGGTTAGACGCTCAGACATTTTTTCGACGGGCGAAAATAATCAAACAGTAGTGGAAATTCACGTCATGCAAGGTGAGCGAGAAATGTCACCGGGGAATAAGTCTCTGGGTCGTTTTAAGCTGACCGGGGTTCCGCCTGCGCCACGGGGTGTACCGCAGATACAAGTATCTTTTGATATTGATGCCAACGGTATTTTGCAGGTTTCTGCGCGGGACAAAACAACGGGACGGGAGCAAAGCATTACGATTCAAGGATCTTCAACGCTGGCTGAGTCCGAGATCAATCGCATGATGAAAGATGCGGAAACTTTTGCTCAAGAAGATCGTGAGCGACGGGAAAAGGTTGAAAAGCGTAATCGAGCCAAGGCGTTAACGGATCAGGCGCAACGACGATTAAAAGAAGTAACGCTTGATTTTGGTAGTCAATTTGCGAGCTATTATCGTCGTCGAATTGAAGGTTTGTCTCAGGACATTCTTCAGGGTCTCAAGCAGAATGACGATCGCCGCTTAGATCGAGCCCAAGCAGATTTACAGGACGCACTCTATGAATTGAATCGTGAAGTCCGGATGCAGTACCAAGATGAAGAGGGTGATTCTTTCTTCGGCACAATTAAGAAAACATTGATTGGCGACGATGAGGATGATGATTATTATGATGCCCGCCAGACTGGTCGTCCCGGCGCTGGAGGCTATCCACCACAGCGGGGTTATGATGAGCCGCGTCGAGGTTTAGGTCAGAGCCAAGGTCGTGGTTATGACTACTCTGAGCCGCGATCGCCCCAAAGACAAACACCGCCACCAAGCCGTAGTTACGATTACGGAGCAGCAGCGCCGCGCCAGCAGAACTACAGCGGCAACCTGCCCCCAAAAGAAGATGATCGAGCGAATAGTAATGGTGCCGCCTCCCGCCGCAGACCAGAGGAGAGACCGGGCGATCGCCGCCCCCGTCCAGCCGATCGTGATCCCTACGAACAGCGCAACGTCTCCCGCAAATACTACAGTCAAGGACAAGGGCGCAATATTCCCTACGAAAATGACTGGGATGAAGATGATGAGTGGTTCTAGGTTATTGTTTTAAGTCTTGGTGTCAGACACCAAATACTTATTTCCGCAATTTCTTACTGCATAATTAACAACATACCCATTTCGATTGTGCGTCATTATCCAAGGAGAGACTTCCTCTACTCTGTCGCCTAAATATGAACAATTTGCGTAACCACTATGAAATCTTGGGCATTCCTCGCAATGCATCAGGTGACGAGATTAAACAGGCCTTTCGTCGTTTAGCCCGTCGCTATCACCCCGATGTGAATCCGGGCGATAAGGTGGCAGAGGAAAAATTTAAAGATATCAACGAAGCTTACGAAATCCTCTCTGACGATACTCGTCGCGCTCAGTACGACCAATTTAGTCGCGCGGTCAATAATAAATACAGTCGTCCCGGTTTCAGTCGCAATCCCAATCGCAACAAGCGGAACGACTTTAGTCAATTTGCCAATATTGGTAGCGTCAATCCTTTTTCTGAGCGAGATCCTCAAGAATCGCAGCAGGCGAACACGCGGGTACGGAATGGGAATTACGATGACTATCGCCCCGGCACGACTAAAACCAGTAAGGTTGCCACTTCGCCGCCCTCTTCAAAGCGAGATGTGGAAGCGCGTTTAACCTTGCCTCTCGAAAAGGCGTATCGCGGTGGACGGGAAAGAATTCGGCTTGAAGATGGGCGATCGCTAGAAGTTGAGATGCCGCCCCACATGGTTGATGGTCAGCGGATTCGGCTACGAAATCAAGGCATTAATGGCGGTGATCTTTATTTAAAAATTACGGTGGCACGTCATCCGTTTTTTGAGATTCAAGGCGTTGATATTTATTGTCAAATTCCGCTGAGTCCGACCGAAGCAATTTTAGGCGGTTCGATTGAGATTCCGACGATTGATGGTCTTGTGAAAATGACTGTGCCTAAAGGTGTGAAAGCGGGCCAGAGATTACGCTTGGCAAATAAAGGCTATCCTCGCAGCTCTGGCAATCGAGGTGATCAATTGGTGGAAGTGCAAATCGTTTTGCCGGCGGAAATTACTAACGAAGAAAAGGCGCTGTACGAAAAAATTCGCGACATCGAAAGCTTCAATCCGCGCAAAGATATTTACCAATATTCGTAAATGCTCAATCAGGGTTGGGTGTATTACGACCGGGTACGACTGAGCCATGTGGGGTTGACGGTCTGGGATTTTTATACGCAGGTTTATCGGCATTCTTCTCGTGCTGAATGGGGCGATCGCCTCTTGTCTCAGCAAATATTAATTGATGGCGAACCCGCAAAACCTGAGCAAATTTTAGAAAAAAATCAGCGTTTAGAATATCATCGTGCGCCGTGGGCAGAACCGGATGCGCCTTTGGATTACGACATTTTGCACGCAGAAAAAGATTTTTTAATCATTAATAAACCGTCTGGCTTGCCAGTTTTGCCCGGCGGTTATTTTTTAGAAAATACGTTGCTGCACCAACTACGAAAGAACTTTCCCAACGAAACGCCAATCCCGATTCACCGTCTCGGTCGTGGCACTTCTGGGCTGATGATTTTAGCGCGATCGCCCTTGGCAAAAACCAATCTCAGTCAACAACTCCGCAAACATCAAATCACCAAAATTTATCGCGCGCTTATCCCGACTGGCGATTATCCAGACCAGCTCACGATCACCACGCCTATCGGCAAAGTGCCTCACCCAATTCTCGGGACAATTCATGCAGCGCATCCTGACGGCAAATTTTCCCAAAGTGAAATGACTGTCGTGCGGCGATCGCCTGAAACTAGCATTGTTGAGATGGATATTTTGACCGGAAGACCCCATCAAATTCGGATCCACTTAGCCTCAATCGGTTACCCACTGATCGGCGATCCACTTTACGGCACAGACGGCTTGCCAATTATCGCAGAACAGCCACAAGCCAGTGCTTTGCCGGGAGAATGCGGTTACCATCTTCATGCCTATTATTTGAAATTCCTGCATCCCTGTAGTCAGAAAAAACTAGATTTTAGCTCTGTGCCACCCTTGAAACTTCGCGTAGAAACAGACGTTATTTGATGTTGAGAAATGCTTTGCGAACTACGAAAAATGACCAATATCTTTAGCGGCGCGATGAAGCAACGAGTGACGATAAACAAGCTCATCAATATTTTTAGCGTAGCCGCCCCCAATCACACAGGCAACCGGATAACCCGCAGATCGACAAGCACTCAACACCATTCTTTCGCGGCGATAAATACCCCGATCTGTCATTGCTAATTTACCGAGGCGATCGCCCACATGCGTATCCACGCCCGCATCATAAAAAATCAGATCCGGTTTGACCGCACTCAGCAAATCATCTAAATGCGCCGCCAAAATTTGCAGATATCCATCATCATCTAAGCCAGCCGGGAGTGGAATATCGAAATCGCTTTGTTGCTTTTTGCTCGGAAAATTGATGTCGCAGTGCATCGAAAAGGTAAACACTCGCGGCTCATCCTGAAAAATAAACGCCGTTCCATCGCCCTGATGCACATCCAAATCGAGAATCAAAATCTTTTGGGCCAAGCCTGCCTGCAAGATCGTACGGGCGGCGATCGCCAAATCATTGAGAATACAAAACCCCGACCCATAACTGGGGAACGCATGATGAGTGCCCCCCGCCGTATTACAAGCCAAACCATGTTCCAAAGCCAGTTTTGCTGTCGTAATCGTGCCGCCAATCGCTGTTAAAGTTCGGTTCACAACCCCCGCACTCCAAGGCAAACCAATTCTGCGTTGCGCCTTTTCGTTTAAAGTCCCCGTACAGTACGCCTCAATATATGGGCGATCGTGCACCAACTCCAGACAAGCTTGCGTCGGAAATTCCGGCGAGTAGATTTGCTCAGGCTTAATCACCTGCTCCCGTAATAACAGGTCATGCAATAACTTGAATTTCGGCATCGGAAAACGGTGCTCTTGAGGAATTGGCGTAACGTAATCAGGATGATAAATAACGGGGAAACCCATAACCTCAGCACAATCCAAGAGATGACAATATTGCTTATCCTAAAAAATATCGAGAAATTCTGTCACCCTGCCAAAAAACTAAACCCCCACAAACATTAAGGAATATTGCTGTTGTCCAAAGATTACTAGCCATTTGTTGTTTCTATGAGACAATAAATATTATTTCCAGTTTAAGCTTTAGCGTTTGCCCGAAGTAAATCACATACAAACTGATTTAACCGAAGCACCCAAAACTCACAAGCCTCAAGCAAAAAGTTTGGGCTTCCTTCGCGTAAAACCTCTAGCCCTTTGAATTTTTTCAGCTGAGAATTTCTGAACCTCAATACATTATGCTCTCTGATTTCAGAGAAGACTAAAGATCTATGTCGATTTACGTTGGAAATTTGTCCTATGACGTCACTGAAGATGACTTGACGCAAACATTTGCTGAGTATGGGACAGTTAACCGGGTGCAATTACTTACTGATCGCGAAACAGGTCGCCCTCGTGGCTTCGGTTTCGTTGAGATGAGTAAGGAAGAAGAAGAAGCAGCCGCTATCGAAGCTCTTGATGGAGCTGAGTGGATGGGCCGCGACTTGAAGGTTAACAAAGCTAAGCCTCGTGAAGACCGTGGCGGCAGCCGTGGTGGCGGCGGCGGCGGTGGTCGCGGTGGTTACTCCGGTGGCCGTAACCGTTACTAAAATTTTGCCCTTGCAATTTATTAATTTAGACTCTTAACTAATATTTAAGTTTGAAATATTTCTCAGTGAATGTGGTGCAATGCACTCCTTTGCTGGGAAATTTTTTATTGCAAAATTATTTGAAAAGGCTTGTACTGTAATCGTTTTACTGGTTTCTGAGAAATTTGTCAGCTAATTTTCAAGAAGGTTTTAGGGCGTCTTCAAGATTATTGTCAGTGGTGGTTTTACAGTGGTGTATGTTGGGAGCAATTTTACAGTTAGGATTATCGCGATGGCCAATTCTAATGGCATTCTGAAAAATAAGTGGATTAAATTTGGGGCGATCGCCGTGGCTGTAGCTGCCATTGCGATTTTGTTGAAAACTTTGGGTATTTTTACATTCATTAATGGCTTATTGGATCAGGCGATCGCTTGGGTCGATAGCCTTGGGTCTTGGGGCATTATTGCGTTTATCGGCATTTACGTTGTAGCCTCAGCACTATTCATTTCTGGAGCTGCATTGACCCTTGGAGCTGGCGCTTTATTTGGTGTCGTGAAAGGCTCCATTTTGGTGTCGATCGCCTCAACTTTAGCCGCGACTTGTTCCTTTTTGATTGGCAGGTACATCGCGCGGGGCTGGGTTTCGAAGCAGATTGATAGTCAGCCAAAATTCAAAGCTGTAGACAAAGCTGTTGCTCAAGAAGGCTGGAAGATTGTGGGTTTGGTACGTTTATCACCGCTGTTTCCCTTCGTTTTTCTCAACTATGCTTTTGGTGTCACAAAGGTTTCTTTGCAAGAATATGTGGTCGCCTCTTGGATTGGGATGATGCCCGGCACGGTGTTGTATGTCTATTTGGGCGCAGTGGGGAAAGCGGCAACGGATGCGGCGGGTTCGGCTGGGAATACAGGCAGCGTTTTGAAAACGGCCTTATTTGTTGTCGGACTAATCGCAACAGGAATTGTCACTTTTGTAATTACTAAATCTGCTCAGAAAGCCCTAGATGCTCAGATCGAGGATGAGACTAATGAAACGAGGCCTCCAGCCCAAGACCCTGCTGAAGCTTAATTTCTCTGGTGTCTTGCTCTTACGAAAAAAGCAATTCTGGTTAGTTTTATGTTTTCTCGGGGCGATCGCCGCTTGTATCTTTTGGCGGCATGTCCTTTTTGATCACCAGAATTTGACAACTTCTTTAGAACTTCTACCGAATCAATTACTCGTTCCCTGCTTTTTGAGCCTGTATATTGTGCTCACTGTTCTCGGCATTCCCGGCACGATTCTGACGACAGTCGGTGGCTTATTATTCGGTTTGTCTTGGGGAACTTTCTGGTCAGTTTGGGGCGCAACTCTCGGTGCTTTGGGGGCATTTTGGACAGCGCGCTACTTGTTGCAAAGTTGGCTACACCAAAAATTTCAACATCACCCGACCCTCAAGCGCTTACATCATTCCATCGAAAAAAATCCACTGTCTTTGGTTCTCACGCTTAGATTTGCACCAATTTCACCATTTAATGTGCTGAATTTTTTATTTGGACTAACGCCGATTCACTGGTTTCCCTACACGCTCGGTACTTTCATCGGCATTATTCCCGGCACGATTATTTATACTTGGCTGGGTATTAGTGGCAAAATTGCTCTTTCGGGCGGCGATCGCCTGCCGTTAATTTTATCAATTAGCGCTTTGCTTATCTTGTCTCTGCTTCCCTTCTTGATTACAACTTGGTGTGCCAAATTACAAAGATATCCGAATCATCTTAAATAAAACAAAAGGGCGACCAAAAGATTTGTACAATACGACAGTCTCGAGATTAGTCTACAAACAGAAGCCATGACCCATTTACCAGAAGCACCAGAAGCAAAATACGGCGAACGGGAAATTGAAGTCGGCACGCTCATCACCTTTCCGAACCCACGACCCGGTAGACGGTATACCATTGCCATTACACTGCCGGAATATACCTGTAAATGTCCTTTTTCTGGCTACCCTGATTTTGCGACGATTTATCTCTCCTACGTTCCTGATGAAAAAGTAGTAGAACTCAAGGCCATTAAGCTTTACATCAACAGCTACCGCGATCGCTATATCTCTCACGAAGAAGGTATTAATCAAATTCTCGACGACTTTATTGAAGCCTGTGATCCGCTCGAAGTAACGATTAAAGGCGATTATCTACCTCGCGGCAATGTGCATACTGTTGTCGAAGTCACTCACCAGAAATAAGCGACATGATGATTTTTGCTTGGCAGTTTCAATCCCCCGGCCCAATCATTTTTGAGGTGGGTAATTTTGCAATCCGTTGGTATGGCTTACTAATTGCTTCGGCGGTCATTATTGGCGTTACTTTGTCTCAGTTTTTAGCGAAAAAACGAGACGTTGATCCAGAGCTGGTCGCTGATTTCGCAATTTGGGGTGTAATCGGCGCGATTCCTTGTGCTCGACTCTATTACGTGCTGTTTCAATGGCAGAGTTATGCTAGTCGCCCGGAAGATATTATTGCGATCTGGAAAGGTGGGATTGCGATTCACGGGGCAATTTTGGGCGGGGCGATCGCCGGACTGATTTTTTCGCGGATAAATCGTCTTTCTTTTTGGCAACTTGCTGATTTGGTTGCACCTTCTTTAATCTTGGGACAGGCGATTGGTCGTTGGGGAAACTTTTTTAATTCTGAAGCGTTTGGTGCGCCGACAGATGTGCCGTGGAAGCTTTACATTCCGTTTGCGAGTCGTCCTTATGGCCTCACCAATTATGAATATTTTCACCCAACTTTTCTCTACGAATCTATCTGGAACTTGGGCGTTTTAGGGCTATTGATTTATCTATTTTTCTGGGGTTTGAGACATGGCGATCGCCTCAAAACAGGGACAATCTTTTTGACGTATTGGATTGCCTATAGTTTGGGTCGTGTTTGGATTGAAGGATTACGGACAGATAGCCTGATGATTGGCGGTTTACGGATCGCTCAAATTGTTAGCTTTACTGGCATTGCACTTAGTGTTTTAGGGTTGATTTGGCTCTATATTCTGAAGCGTCGTTTACCGGATGTTGTCTCTCCGAAGGCGTTGCGCGGCAAAGAAAAAGCCTCAGAGACGAATCTCTAAGGCTTAGTCAGGGTGCATCTACCAATTCTTTTCTTCGGTAAGAAGTTGCGCTATCCGGACTATTAGAATTTTTAAATAACAGCGTTTATGCCCTACCTCACGAACCCTACAGAAATTAAGGCGGCGATCGCCCGATTGAGCTATATGCCAATTTTATGGGTTGATACAGAAGTGGCTGATTATAAAAGTAAAAATCCACGCTTGTCGTTAATTCAAGTTTCGGCTAATTCAGCAGATTTAACTGGAGAAAAAGTACTGATTTTTGATGTTTTAGATCAACCTGAATTGGCTGATTTTTTTATCAAAACTATTATGGAAAATGAGGCGATCGCCAAAGTTTTTCACAACAAATCGTTTGACCTTAGATTTCTCGGTAAAACTAAAGCTAAAAACGTTATTTGTACTCTCGAATTAGCTAAAAAACTACCCTACTATCTCGCTCCAAAACCAGACAATTCTCTCAAAACACTTGCAGAACATCTCTGTCATTTCCCAAGCGTCAACAAAGAGCCACAAAGTAGCGATTGGGGGCGGCGACCGTTGACCGATGAACAGCTTCAGTACGCTCATTTAGATCCTGTCTATACGGCCCAAGTGCACCATCGATTACTGCAACTCCAGCAGCAGATAGCTATTGACCCCGGCGCAGAAAATATTGATCAGCTCACTCGCCGTTATCGCCAGATTGAGCACGATTGGCAAATTCTTGATAGTGAGGTGCAACATCTCAAAGAACGCCTTAAAAAAGCGATGGCGGAGCAATCCGTCGAGGCTACAACGGGATTTAAACTGAGCAATAGTCAACGTATTACTCGCAAAGTGAATTTGGGGAAACTGGCTCAGGCGATCGCCAGTCGTGACTTAACCCTAAACACGATGGTCAACATGACGAAGGCGATGCAGGAAGAACTCGCCGACATTTTCGAAGAATTGCCCCTTGAAGAAAAAGTTGAGACGACCTATA
>JBARRZ010000310.1:0-2070 GCA_049644465.1 Limnothrix sp. | reverse complement strand
GTAATCCCCTTGGCGATCGCCTGCGAAATCCGGTCACTATAGCCGTAATCAGACACATAGAAAACCGCCGCTGTTTTGTCACCTTTCGTCTGGGCTTCGCTCCACTCGCGGTAGGATTCCATCAGCTCTGTCGGATTGTGCTTGAGTAAGGGGCCATGGCCATTCGCTACGACTGCAATTTCCGCGTCTAGCTTATCGATCCGCTTCATCGCGCTCAGCACCGAGCGGGCATTGGGGGCCATCAGACATTCGTAATAAAACCGATAATCCGGCTCAATCGCTTTGAGATCTTCGTCGTAGGTTGCCGCCGAGCAATAGTGCAAACCAAACGCATCACAAGTGAAGAGGGTGAGGGTTTTGGGGTCGTAGGTAAAAATTGTGTCCGGCCAGTGGAGGTTCGGCGCACTGATAAATTCGAGGTCGTGACCATTGCCTAAATCGAGGCGATCGCCGCTTTTTACTTCAATATATTCAAACGGATCATGAACGAGATCTTTTAAAAACTTAATCGCCACCTTCGCCCCGACGATCACCGCTTGGGGCGCCAGTTTCAAAACATCTTTCACCAAGCCACTATGATCCGGTTCTGTGTGGCTAATGATCAAATAATCAATCTCTTTCGGGTCAATTTCGCCCGTGAGCGCATCGAGATAAAGCTGACGGAATTTCGCGTGGGACGTATCCACCAACGCCAGTTTTTCGCCGCGAATAATGTAGGAATTGTAAGTTGTGCCGTTCTGCAAACCGAACTCAATATCAAAGCGATCGCGATCCCAGTCCAGCGAGCGAATCGTCGTTGTGTCTTCGTTAATCTGTTCTGTCTGGATCGTTAACCGTTTTTCCGTTTTAATTGGCGTAGCAACCATAGGGAAACCCTCCTACCTTGATGCGAATAGTCATCTCTACTTATTGTGACACGTTTATTCGGGGTTGCGTGGTGCGTAATGATTGATCCTTTCAATGGGACTGATAATGCCTGACTGGACTAGGTTACAAGAAATTTCTCGACTGTTTTTGCGTTTGGGGTTTACCGCATTTGGTGGCCCGGTTGCCCACATCGCCATGATGCACGACGAGATTGTGAAGCAGCGCCAGTGGATCACAGAGCAAGAATTTCTCGATCTTCTCGGCACAACGAATCTAATTCCCGGCCCCAATTCCACCGAGATGGCGATTCACCTCAGCTACAAACGAGCGGGTTGGTGGGGTTTAATTCTTGGCGGTATTTGCTTTACCGCTCCGGCCGTCGGATTAATTTTAATTTGTGCTTGGGCTTACGAAAATTTTGGTGCTACACCTCAAGGAGAATGGCTGCTGTACGGGGTCAAACCGGTGGCGATCGCCATCATTGCTCAAGCATTATGGAAGCTGGGCAAAAAAGCGATTAAAGGCAAATTTGGGGTTGGACTCGCCGTTTTCAATGTGGTTTTATCCCTCGTCGGCTTGCACGAATTAACTTTGCTGCTACTGAGCGGCGTGATGGGTTTGCTCAAAAAAGGTGGTGTACAACTTTTCCAAAAAGATAAAAACTTGGCGATCGCCCCAATACCATTAATGTTTCCCCTCAATCTCGCGACCGTCGCCACAACGGCTACCAGCATTACGTTATCGGGGATCTTCCTCACTTTTTTCAAAGTCGGCGCAGTCATGTACGGCAGCGGCTATGTGTTGCTCGCTTTTCTCCGCGCTGATCTTGTCGAACGTTTGGGCTGGCTCACCGACCAACAACTATTAGATGCGATCGCCATCGGTCAGATCACACCGGGGCCATTATCCTCGACGGCCACCTTTATCGGCTATTTGCTCGGCGGCTTCGGGGGCGCAGGCATGGCAACTTTGGGGATGTTTTTACCCTCATTTTTATTTATCGCCGCATTAAACCCGATTTTGCCAAAACTGAATCAATCCAAATGGTTTCGCGCCTTTCTCGATGGTGTAAACGTCGGGGCCTTAAGCCTTATGACCGTCGTCACCGTATTTCTTGCGCAATCTTCCCTCATCGATCCTGTGACTATCGGCGTGGCGATCGCCTCACTCTTTTTACTAATTCAATATAAAGTTAATTCCCTG
>JBARRZ010000309.1:0-6009 GCA_049644465.1 Limnothrix sp. | reverse complement strand
ATCAAGTGACGGCAATTTACTTAGCGCCAAATGACCCTGATTTTTTTCAGACCCAGCGTCATCCCGTCGCGCTCTACCGCTATCAGTTAGAGCTACAGAAAGCTGAAAAATAGTAGCCCTAAACTTTAGCAGGAAGTGCCTTAAAACCTCGGAGCTACAGCTATTACACGCGGCAAAATTTACGATTGTTGTCAGATTCTGGTTCTTGCCAAGAGTAGGCGAAGTGACTCACGCTTTTAATTTGTGGGAAGTTGGTTTTAATGGCGGCCATCTGATCTTTTAAGGAAGGACGATTGCCAATATTTTTGTCCCAGTTGCCGGCGATCGCCGGAATAATCTCTGTACCAGAAGGAGCAAAGCGAAAAACTCGCGCAATCTCATTGACAATACATTTCGGACTACCACAAACGCCGTAGGCCATTGAATGCCATTCCATCGATGCCGGGAAACGATCCCAAGGTTGCAAGCGCGAATCGAAACCTCGTTGACCAACCACTTGGTTAGCACCGGGGAAAAAGACAGCACCAGCAGGAATGCCTTGTTTTTCAGCAGGCTGCCCAATTAACCGCACAAAATCAACAACGCCTTGAGCTGCATGGCCGACAGTGAGACTCCAGAGATCATTTTCTAAGCGTTGGTGTAATTGCGTTGCTGACAGATTTTTTTCATTGCTAGAGGCGTTACGGCCCTGCCAGCGAGGCACATCTTCGTTGGGATATTGCGACATTACTGCGGCGACATCGGACACCGTGATTTTGCGATTGCGGAGATATTTTTCAATCAAGACTAAGCCTTGTTGATTTTGGGCACGACTGTAGAGCGCTTGGACGGAAGCTGGACTATAAATCCAGAGGTCGTTAACGGAGGCGACCACAGACTGAGTGCCTGTACCGCGCGGGTAACGAATGTAGTCAAAAAGAATGCCGTCGGGTTTGCGCTTGAGGATTTGCTGGACAAGCTCGTAATAGTCTTCTTGGGCAGTGGGATGATAAGGATCGGCGAAGGCTTGGGCGCCGTCTTTCACGAAATCAAGGCTGCTTTGACCAAAGCCATTGCGCGCCATCACGTTCTGGCGATCGCCACGATTGGCGTAGGAATAACCAAAATTCAACCCAAACATCCAGGCATAAACTTTGAGACCCCGCGCATGACCTTTTTTGATCACCTCAGCCATAAAGTCGCGGTCTTCCATGCCTTTGTCACGCAACACAGAACGCCATGCGGTTTTGTTATCGTTGGCTGGCAAAAGAGCTTGGCTATCGTAGAACACTTCTAAATAAAGCTTGTCGTAGCCTTTGTCCACGATGTCGTCGAGCACTTTATCAATGACGCCAGCGCGGGTATCGCAGGGATAGACCCGTAACCAGATGGCTTGATGTTGGGGCCAATTTTGACTGCGGCAACGGTTGAGTTGATTGCCGTGGGTGCTGAGGAGAGCGTCGTATTCTTTCTTGGCGGCGGCATCACCGTCAAAAGCTTTATCTCGTAGCTGATCTTTCTCGGCGACTGCCTGTTCATTGAGGCGGCAATATTGATTGGTTTGGGCTTGAGCTGGACTTGACCAAATCGCCAGTGGGCTAAGGCTACCCATACCTAGCGCGAGGGCAAACGTAAAAAGACGATGTTTCAGTTGGGATAAAGATTGCGTGGAAAAACCCATATATCAATGCGTCGCGAAGGACTGCTGGCAAAAAATGACCGCAAATTAGTTTTCAGCTTCTAAACCATCGTTTCCGGTAGAAGTGAAGATAAATTTCGCACAGTACGTTCAGTAAATCAATACTTCTTTACCGGGCGATCGCCGCCTACGATCAAAAAAATAGACGGAGACACTTCCCATAGAGAAGAGCCAGAACCATCATAAGTTCCAGCTCTATCATTATTGCCCTACCAATGGCAGATTTCTGACTAAGGGAATAGCACCACATCAGACCCCAACCAGCCACGCACGATTTGTTTGTTTATTCGTCGGGCGATCGCCTTACCGAGGCAGCTTAATCTTGGGCAGTTGAATATTGTCCGGCAACTCCAAATTTTCTGGCAGCTCGATCCCAGACAAATCAATCTCAGCAGGAATCGACTTACTCAGCTCTTGCAGCGAACCGGGCAACACTTCCTGAAGCATAAACGCTTGCAGATCACGGATTACGGGTTCCCCCAAATTAGTCATGATTTTTTCGCTAATATTCTGATCCGTCACATCCGTTAAAACGAGCTGCGGAATCACCACCTGATGATCTAACGGTTCCGTTGACCAAGGCACATCCAGATTAATTTTGATCAACACATCATTGACCGTTAGCTGGTCAACCGTGAAGCCAGATTTTGTGCCATTCTCTGTCGCCGTCGCATTCGCCGTCACGTTATTGGTTTTCGGTAGCGTTTTTGACTGAGAACTGGTCTGCTGCATCAGTTGCATCAAGTTGAGGTTTGGCATTGCACCAGAAAAAACGCTGCTAGGCACACCGTTCATATCGCCATCGACATTAATCTGCAAGCCTTGGATTAGTGCAGATTTCATTTGAATCGGCTGACTTTTGAGGGCGGGGCGGTCAATTTCTACTCGCTCAATTGTGAGTAATTTGGGGCTAGAAAATCCAGCAAAATTAGCAAGCTGAACATTATTGAAAACGACTTTTTTTTGTAGTAATTGCACATCAGCTTCACCCACGTCGGCGACAACGCCAGTCGCTTTGGTCAGTTCAGTTTCTACTTCGGTTTCGGCTTTCTGGTCGAGCCATGTGTCCGCTGCGAAGAGAGCGCCACCACCCAAGATCAGGACACCAGCGATCGCCCCACCGAGAATGACAAGGGATTTATTCATAGATTTAATTGCCGTAAATTAACGTTCAATAATGCGTTGCTCGTTTTAAACTCCAAGGTCATCCCAATTGATTTCGGAAACATGCTTCGGTACAACGCGACGATCAACACCAACTTTACGGCTTTCGATTTGCTGGCGCGGATTAATGGCGATCGCCTCAAAACGAACTTCTGTAGAACCGGGTGGAATTTGCATCTGCATCAACGTTTCGGTATTGCCCTCGCGATTGAGCGAAAAATCAGTCAGTTGATAAGGGCCAACAAGCAGGTTACGAGTTTGACGATCTTGCATCCACAACTTCACGTAGAGACGGTCGGGGTAAGGCGATAAAACCACTCGCACCACGGCCATTTCTTCGGCTTGATATTCAGCCTTACTCAGTTCAAGTTTTGGCTCTGGCACTGGAACTTCAATATCAAAATTGTCATTATTAGCCGCTGCTGATGACTCTAAAAATTCTTTCGGATAAGGCAAGCCAGAGGCATCATAAATTGGCTCAATTTTTGGCTCTACTTCGGCTTCAGCAGCCTGCTCATCCCACAGACTATCAACCACGATCTCTACTCTCTGGCGACGAGATCTGAGACTTTCTTGAGGGGTGATTATTTCGGCAGCGGCTTCAATCGAAGGATCGGCGATCGCCTCAGTTGCAGGAATCACATCTTTATTAAAAATCGCAACAGTTTCTTCACCCTTATCAGTCGTCGTATCTGGGTTAGCGCTGGCTTCTTCTGGCTGTGACGGGTTTTTTAATTCCGGCTCTGGCTCTGGTTCTTCTGCTAACCATGTAGAATCTTCTGTTTCTGCCGCGAGGTTATTCAGCCGTGTAAAAAAGCGCGAATTCCAATCCAAATCAGCGGTCGTTTCTGTCTCTAATTCCGGTGTAGATGTCTCCGCAGTTTCTTCTTTCAGCACAAAAGGATAGGGAATCTCTGCATCACTTGAGGGCACATCAGCATTGGTCGTTGCCTCAGCGGTCACTGTTTCGAACGCGACGGGTTCATCACCACCGGGCAAAGCAAGCATTTCTGACGCTGCTGGATCGTGATCAGTACTGCTTAGCAAAGAATCTTCTAAAACCGCCTCCCCAACTGGATTTTCTGGCTCCGCTGCTGGCGGTTGCATAAAGGCGGGTAATTCTGGCGTGTGCGGCTCTGAACTGGTTTGCTGGTGTAGCTTTGGCGGCAAAATTGAGGGGGCTTGCGGTTCGGTGGGAACAGTCTCGGCGATAATCGGGCTAGAACCGGCAATCGGTGCATCTAAGGTGATTGCTGTTTCGTCGATCAGGGCTTCGTCTTCGGGAGGCGGTTCCGGTAATTTCACACTCGCGGCGATCGCCTGATAATCCGCGATCAGGTTGAATGATTGAGTGGCTAAGACGGTCGGGATCGCTTCAACAGTTTCTAAGACAATTTTGCCGACAATAGCAAGGGTTTGCCACTGCGGATCGACTATTAATTCTTGGCGAAAACTTTCGGGTAAATGCACCGCGCTGACTTGCTGCTCTTGGACGAGTAACTCCGCTGATGTTTGCGGATTGCGTAGCGTAAACCGTAGTTTTAACGCAGCCATTTCATTTTGATAGGCGTCAGGCACAGCTGCACGCTCGCTCAGATTACCCCGCACGAGTACCGGGCGATCGCCGGACCAAGTATACACAGCCTGCATTAGGTCGATGGCGACAAACGGTGCTGAAGCAACAGGCGGCGGTTCGATTGCCGGACTATCATCTTGCGTACTGCCAGTCTGCTGTTGAGCCGTTTGCTCCATCTCTTGCCAAACAGGTTCCAGCTCTTCTCGCAGCAGCTCGTCCAATTCCTGCAGAGAACTTTGCAGCAAGTCTGAAGTCGCCTCTTGGTCTGACCAATCCTCTAGCTCATCAGGCGTTTCCGTCGTTTCCTCCATATCCTGAAACGTGGTTTCGACCATTGCCCGCAATGACTCAGAGGACGCATCACCCTTGGCGGCCATCAACTTGGCGAGGGAGCGGTCTAACACGGATTCTTCAGTATCACCAACCTCAGCTTGCTCGGCTGCTTGGTCTAGGGAGAGGGAGCCTTCAAAGGAAAATAAGTTCGGGTTTGGGGGGAGCGGCAGTGGTTTAAAAGACTGCGGTTTGAGTTTTTCTGCGCCTAAAATTTGCAATCGCAGTGTTTCTTCCCAAATGTTATCGGGATCGATGCTTTGGCAAGAAATCGTCCAATAACCGGGCTTGAGCGTGGTAAAGGGAATAATCGCCAGTAAACCGCGCGCATTCGTCCGTTTGACGCGGGTTTGGGTTTTCTGGAGGGTTTCGCCAGTTGGAGCGGGGGTCTCAAAATCGATGGTGACTGCAACGTCGGCACTCACTGCCCCTTTGGCGGCAAGGCGATATTCTCCGGCTTTGAGTTTGAGCACGGGTTTGCTGGCGGTTCCCCACTGGCGATCGCCTTTTTTTTGTAATAAAAAATTCCAGTTACTCATCGCAAGTCCTTCGTCCCTAATAAGATAAATGCCTATTTATGCTTGATTTCTGAGCTGGCTAATTTTTTGCTGCCATTGATCGATATTAGCGAGCAGTTCGGCTTGTGTCAGAATTTGTTGCTCTTTTGTTTGCAACCATTTCAGTTGCACTTGTTCGTTTTCGGCTTCGTCGTCACCCATCACGAGGCAGGCGATCGCCCCACTCCGGTCAGCCCGCTTAAACTGTTTGCCAAATGCACTGCCGCTGAGATCTAGTTCCACAGAACAACCCGCAAAGCGTAATTTATGCGCCAAAATTACCGATGTTGCCTCGGCCTTTTCACCCCGAGAAACCAGATAAAAATCGAGTGGCTTAATGGGTTCAGTCGCTAATTGTTGCAAGAGAATGACTAATCGTTCTAAACCGATTGCCCAACCCACCGCCGCTGTTTCGGGGCCGCCTAATTCTGAGACCAAACCATCGTAGCGACCACCACCACAAACGGTTGCTTGTGCGCCTAAATCGCTGGACTGAATTTCAAACGCGGTATGGGTGTAATAATCTAAACCCCGGACGAGGCAAGGATTTAAAGTGTATTTGATCTCGAGAGCGGTCAGAGAAGTTTGGACTTGGTCAAAATGTTTTTTCGAGGCATCGCTGAGATAAGCCAAAATGCTGGGCGCATCTTTGGCGATCGCCTGTGTTTTTTTGTCCTTACTATCGAGGATTCGCAAGGGATTAC
>JBARRZ010000308.1:0-2617 GCA_049644465.1 Limnothrix sp. | reverse complement strand
GGGGCCGATGGAACCAGCCACAAATCGAGGTTTTTCTGAAGTCGAAAATTCTGCTGTGACCGATTTTGCAAGTTCTGCGGCGGTCTTATTTAATTCGTAAGCGCGATCTGCGAGATCATATTCTGCGAGGACAATGGATGTTGCGCCAAACGTATCCGTCTCGATCACATCCGCCCCAGCATTCAAGAAACCTCGATGGACGATCGCCACCGCTTCCGGTTTTGTGTAAACAAGATATTCATTGCAACCTTCGTACTCCGCACCGCCAAAATCATCGGCAGTCAGTTCTTGCACCTGAAGATTGGTTCCCATCGCCCCATCAAAAACTAAAACGGGACGTTCTGGACTATTGAGGCGATCAAGGAAGGCACTGTTCATAGATGGTTCTGAAACGCTTAAAAATGGGCAAACTTCGGTTATTTATTTTAGCGTGAACCCTAGATCAAAATAGTGCATCTTGATTGAACTCAGAAAAATAGGCGATCGCCAAACAAATTGACCTTTATACCTCGAACCGTACCCGATGTACTTTTACTGAAGGCTTTCTGTCATTTTCGTCATTGTGGGCGATCGCCAGTCTATCAAGCAACGCAGCTTTAAGTAGCTCATTTTGTCAAAACACATTCCTGTTTGTACAACACCTCACACAGCAGTACGCAATCGGCTTGAAAAAGATCAACCCAAATCAAATATTGGTAAGCGATCGCCTTCAAAAAACATAAGGAGTTTAAGCTTTAAATAAATATTTAGACTTCTCCTTTAAGCAAAAATACTCAAATAATTAGAACGTGATTAAAGCCGCAAAACACAGTCTAATCAATACGACTAAAACCCTGTAAGAAGTAAACCCACAGACTTAAACAACACAGATGTTTCCTATGTCGTAGAGTGAGATAGATTCAATAAATTTTTCTATATATTTTGTCGATTATTTTTAGTAAAGGTCTACAAGCTTTGCTGTAATGCAAGAACTAAAACTCAAATTTGTAGTGAATAAAGCTATTAAGAAAAACAACCTAAGTACAAGCTTTGTTCATTACTTAAATACCTAAGTATAGAGGCTCAAAGCTTTTGCGTATAAGACTTTAGGCCTATCTAAGTTAAATCGTTAAAACGGAGTACTTTATCTTTCTTAATGAGTTCAAAAGCGAAGATTAAGTTTTATTTTAAGATATTTGTTTTGGTGTTTACTTGGTAAGCAATTAAAGTATTCTAATAAGTAAGGCGAAAGCTAAACGCATAGTTGAAGTGAATCGAAAGAAGTCACAAAAAACATTCATGTTTTCAACCAGTTTTCTTTGCTGGGTCGAAATCAGGAGGCTTTGTCTTAATAGCAATCTCTTATCGCAATTGTGTTGATTCCCAACTAAACAACTCGGATTTTAAAACAATTGTTGATTGGATTTTTGTCAAGCGAGCTTATGCTTGAATTTCTTCTGATACTGTCCTAGAAGAAGCAGGTTAAACTAAGAAGCTTTTTTAGCGTTTGGTTGCAGCTAGGACAAATACTATGTAAATGATGCCTTTGACTTCGATTTCAGCTGAATGTATCTGACTCTAAAAATTATTAAGTGGATGTAAATTACCATGGCTATTGACGCAGCAAAATTATCAGCAATTCTTCAAGATTTTGTATCTTCTACTAGTGATGTACAGGGGGCTGCTTTAGTGACTCCTGATGGCTTATCTCTCTCTTCTGTTTTGCCTTCTGCGATGGATGAAGAGAGGGTTGCGGCAATGTCTGCGGCGATGCTTTCTCTGGGTGAAAGAATTGGTTCTGAGCTTGTGCGGGGAACGATTCAACAGATTTATGTGGACGGGGATAAAGGCTACGGGGTGCTTACTGGGTGTGGTGATGATTCTGTACTTTTGGTCTTGGCTAACCACACGGCGAAACAAGGTTTGTTGATGTTAGAAATTAGACGGGCGATCGCCGAGCTTAAGCCTATTTTTAGTTAACGCTTCTTTATTTCAATTGCCATGTAAGTCATGAGATACAGCGTCTGTTTATCTGGCTAAGTTATTTCAGTAAAAGTCTGTCCGCACAAATTAATTTTTACCAATTAAGAGGTATTTCCCATGGTAGTCGCAGAAAAATCTTTACGTCATGAGCTAGGCCAATTCAATAGCACTATTTGTACAAAAGCTATTGTTGTCGGTATTGAAGAAGCTTTAGGAGAAAAAGCGGCGGCGATCGCCCTAATTATGGCAGGTCGTCAGCGAGGAAAAGACCTAGCACGAGACCTTGACGTCGTCGGTAAAGGAGAAAAGCTAGCCATCGAAGAAATTGGCGCACAAGCAGCAAAATCTCTAGGTCAAGACGGTACCCGCTTATGCCTGATCGATAAAGTAGAAAAAAAAGAAGGCGAAGATGGCCCTTTTTACCTTGTCTATACCAGAGAAACTATTTGTTCAGCAGGAGAAGAAGAAGGCTCACCTCGACTCTGCACCTATACCTTAGGAGCAATTCAAGGTTTTCTAGAAGCATTTCTGAACCAGCGTTTGAGAGGCGAGCAAGTTGAATCAGTATTGCGCGGTGGAGATCACGACGTGTTGAAATTTGTGTCTTTGTAATAAAAAAGTAGAGCTTCAATCCGCAAAAAAATTATGATTGGAA
>JBARRZ010000307.1:0-14324 GCA_049644465.1 Limnothrix sp. | reverse complement strand
GGGTTGGCTCACGGCGGAATATCGCATGATGCCGGGTTCAACGCCGGAACGTCAGCGGCGGGAATTTATGAAGTTATCGGGGCGTACGCAAGAAATTCAGCGATTGATTGGTCGTAGCTTGCGGGCGGCGGTGGATCTCAAAGCCCTTGGGGAAAGAACGATTACGGTGGATGCAGATGTGATGCAGGCTGATGGTGGGACGCGCACGACTTCGATTACAGGTGGTTTTGTCGGACTGGCGATCGCCCTCAATCGTTTAGTCAAAGAAGGTGTTCTCGAAAAATCGCCAATTATTGCCCCAGTCGCCGCGATTTCAGTCGGTCTCATCGAAGGTGAAGCATTTCTCGATTTGAATTATCCAGAGGATTTCGCTGCAGATGTTGATTTTAATGTGGTGATGATCGACGGCAAGAACTTAATCGAAGTGCAAGGAACTGCCGAAGCTGGCAGTTATAATCGCACCCAATTAAACCGAATCCTCGACGTTGCTGAAAAAGGGATTCAAGAAATTACAGCTCAACAAACTCAAATCATCAATGCTGAATCTTTAAAATAGACTTTTTGGTGACAGTCCATAACTATTGCAGGCAAATCACTTCAGGTACAACATTCAGAAACTTACAGCGAAAGCAGATAGTGTCATGATCAGTAAAAAATTGATATAATGCCTGAAAATCGCGTTATTTATTGCTCAAGATATTACAGGAAGTTCTGATGACCTCTGACAACACCGATTCCAAACAGCGTTCTAAAGTTATTTATCGTTTTTTGGGAGGGGCTGCACTTGGCACTCTTGTTGTGCTTATCCCCATCACATATGGGACATTTAGCGATTTCGGGATGGTTCAAGTAGGTGTCGCATCATTCCTGATTATATTGTGTGGCTTGCTATCTATTGTTTGGGGCGAAAAATTCATTGAAATGGTCACACAAACTCTGAATAATACTGGTCTCTAAACAAGTAAATTATCTATTTTTATAAGAGCTAAATCTTGCATTAATCATCATTGCAAGTGCTATTTAGCTTGGGTTTGATTTTTTGGATAACCTTTGGGTTGCCAAGGATAATAAGCTGTCTCACAGATTAGCTTGAAAGGAAGGCGATCACCTTAGAAGTCGTCAGGCACAATCAACACATTAGCTTGTGAAAGTAATTTCCGTTCTTCGATGCGTTCAGATCGATTGATCTGTAATAGACGGATTGTTGCACGGGCGATCGCCGTTAATGGAATAATCTCACCGTCATCCAACAGAAAATGCTCACACCAATGATCGCGATGAGGTTGATACAATCTCACAATTTCTCCACTAATGGGATCAATCGAAGCAATATCACTACCCTTAGATTTATTACAGATCATGCAGGCTAGAGCAAGATTACTTTCATCAGTTTTGCCACCATGTTTTTCCGCAATCACATGATCAATTTCATGGTATCTAAACACCGCTATTTCAGGAATTAAACAATATTCACAAGCGTGATTTGCACGGTCATAAACTAAGCGACGGAGTGCAGCAGAAATATATGCCTTACTCATCTGTTACGCAACCCTGAGCTTGAGTAATGCCTTGGCCTTCGCTACACGTACCAAATGCTCCACATATTCATATTGTTGCCATGCGTGTTCTTCTTCCGCTGTTAAGCCAACCGTTCTATTTTTTTCTAACAAACTTGAAAGTTGCTGTTGCAATGTCTCAGATGGCTTTAGTGCCAAAATTTCCTCTGGCGTCGGCAAATTTGCTAGAAATTCGACAACATCTGTCAGTCCCGAAAACCCAGATTTAATATCTCCAGTCCATTGCCGCAATCCTAACTCTAAAATCTGCGGTAGTTGGTCTTGTAGTGGACTTAATCGCAGCGCCAACTCATCGGAAACTTCCACACGAATCTGCATTTTGACATTCAAAAATTGGTGAATATATCTAGCACTATTCTAACTCAGCTCACTATTTGCGTTGAGGAATATACCTGTTCGCTACCTTTGATTTTATTTGTAGCGAATTTTTCTCGCATAACATCCGCTTGAGTCTCAGGCGATCGCCCCTATCCCATTACGATAAAATATGAGCCTGCGATCGCCCAAGGAGACCCCGAAAAATGCTTGCCAAACGAATTTTGCCCTGCCTCGACGTCAATGCCGGACGCGTGGTCAAAGGCATCAATTTTGTCGATCTCAAAGACGCAGGCGACCCAGTAGAATTGGCCAAAGTTTATAACGACGCTGGCGCAGACGAGCTAGTATTTCTCGACATTACCGCCACCCACGAAGACCGCGAAACCATCATCGACGTGGTCTACCAAACCGCCGAACAAGTCTTCATTCCCCTCACCGTCGGTGGCGGCATCAGCAAGCTCAATCAAATCAAACAACTCCTCCGCGCAGGCGCAGACAAAGTCAGCATCAACTCCTCCGCCGTTCGCAATCCCAAATTTATCAACGAAGCCGCCGATCATTTTGGCAATCAGTGCATTGTCGTAGCAATCGATGCCCGTCGCCGTTTAGATGCTGACAGTCCGGGCTGGGATGTTTATGTGCGCGGTGGTCGTGAAAATACCGGAATCGATGCCTTGTCGTGGGCAAAAGAGATGGCAGAGCGCGGTGCAGGCGAATTACTCGTCACCAGTATGGATGCAGACGGCACTCAAGCAGGTTATGACTTGACATTGACGAGGGCGATCGCCGAAGCAGTCGAAATCCCCGTCATCGCATCCGGTGGCGCAGGCAACACCCAGCATATCCACGCAGCCCTCACCGAAGGCAAAGCCGAAGCCGCACTCCTAGCCTCGCTCCTACATTACGGACAACTCACTGTCGCCGAAATCAAAACCTATCTTCAAGCAAACAAAGTTCCCGTTCGCCCCGTTGCCTAAACCAAGACGCAAACTACCTAGCTTCAGCAATTCTGAAAATAGTTACAAAAAAGTCAAACAGTGGATCCAACATCTTGACAAAAAAATCCCAATACACATCTAGCACGTACAAAATAGTTAAATCATTGTGGAATCTTGAATACACAGAGATTCTAAGGATTATCGCAAATCTTAAGACACCCTGAACTTTCCTAGCTTTTTGCAAATGCCATGTATTAAAATAGAGCGAGGTTAACAAAAATTAAAATATGCTCGTTCCAATTCTCATATTTGATGTTGCACTGGTGGCGTGTTCGCTTCACCTCATGCAAGAAGCTTTTGACAAACGGGAATTCTCCCTGATTTTGGCTGGCGGCTTAGTGGCGGCAGCAGCAGCGGCAATGATGGTCGTCTACTTTTTGATGAGCAATTGCATCCACAAATTGCTGTTGGTTTAGTCGGTCAGAACTAAGTTTGATAATGCGATCGCCCCAAATCTTTTCCCTTTCGAAACGCTGCGTGGCTATATAAAAAAGAAAAAACTCTCCAGAAGATTCACGGAGGGTTTTTTCTTGGTTGTTTATTCAGATTGTTATTTTGTAAAGCGCTTCAATGATTGAAGTTTAGTTGGCGGCAGTCTTTACGGCTGAGGTATTCAAAGCTTCGACAAGCTGGCGCACGGCTGCAACCATTGCCAAAGAATCATTGAGCTTGTTAATCGCAGAGCCAACACCAATCCCCATTGCTCCAGTGGCGATCGCCATCGGAGCCGTCACATCCGAGAGACCAGACGCACACATCACAGGCACATCTACAGCACGGGCGATCGCATGAGCTGCCGCGAGAGTCGGTGCTGCTTTCTCAATCAAACCGAGCGTACCAGCACTGACTGGACGACTAGAAGTGCCACCTTCCGTTTGGATAATGTCAGCACCTGCTTCGACCAAAGCTTCCGCAAGAGCAACCTGCTCATCCAAAGCCAAAATGTGAGGCACAGTCACAGAGAGCGTTGTATTCGGCAAAAGAGCGCGCGTTTCTTTGGTCAACGCCAAAACCTCTGCCGCTTCAAACCGACGACCCTGAGCGTAAAAAGCATCAAAGTTACCGATTTCTACAAGATCCGCACCCGCTTCAACCGCATCTGCCAATTTTTGCGCTTCTACTGCCGACACACAGATCGGTAAGGCGATCGCCGCCCGTACCTGACGAATTAGATCCGCATCCGCCGCAATATCCACAAACGTTGCACCACCCGCCTCAGCAGCGCGAACCACCGCCAAGACATTGTCTACATCAAAATTATTTAGACCACTAATCACCTTTAATGCCCGGTGTTGAGCAAAGGCATTGTTCAGCATGACATCCATAAAAATCAAACTTTAAAATTTACTGTTTTCAATTCTTTCTAGTGTATCCCCCAATGCTCATTCCATCGCTAGAGAACACTGACTTCAGTAAAATTGATAAAACTCTATCTCGGTTCCTATGACAGACCCTTCAACCCTGCCCGAACAGTGCGACGCCAAACTCCAAATTTGTGTAAAAAAGCTCGGCATTAATCAAATTGATCGCCATGTTTTGATTTGTGCAGATCCAACAAAAGCAAAATGTTGTGACAGAGAAGCGAGCATTGTGGCGTGGAATTATCTCAAAAAACGGCTTAAAACACTAAAACTCGACAAGCCCAGCGAAACATCACCCCATGTTTTTCGGACAAAGGCCAATTGTCTACGGGTTTGTAGTCAGGGGCCAATTCTGGTCGTTTATCCTGATGGCACTTGGTATCGTAATGCAACACCAGAGGTGATTGAACGGATTATTCAAGAGCATCTAATCGGCGATCGCCCAGTTTCCGAATACGTCATTGCAACCCATTCCTTACCAGAGTCACAAGCACAACAAGATACCAAGTAATAATCTTTTACAGCATTTTCGATAAGAGTCGAGAATTGATTGCTAAGATTTGGATGGACATTGCAAACTCTTTTCCCAGCATGAGCGATTCATTAAACCCCCAAAGCACAACCCTCCTCCTCATTGACGATGATCCGAACCTAATTCTGCTGGTACAAGATTATTTAGAATTTCGCGGTTACCAGATCGTGACGGCAAACAATGGCGCACAGGGATTAAAAGCCCTAGAAGACCTTGTGCCAGATCTCATTATTTGTGACGTAATGATGCCAGAAATGGATGGCTACACGTTCATTCAGAACATTCGCAAGAATCCTAAAACAAGCTGGATTCCCGTAATTTTCTTATCCGCAAAGAGCCAAATCCAAGACCGTATTCAAGGATTAAACCAAGGGGCTGATGTTTATCTCGTCAAGCCTTTTGAACCGGAAGAGCTTGTCGCACAAGTCGAATCTTCGCTCAGTCAGGCCAAACGCATGCTGACCTATTCCAGCACAGGCAATAAAACTTCCAGTATTCAAGTGCCAAGCAATGTTGAACTCACGCCGACAGAAACAAAAGTTGTGAGTTTTGTCTCCCAAGGTTTATCAAATCGCGAGATTTCTGAAAAACTGAGCGTGAGCCAGCGCACAATCGAAAGTCATGTGTCGAATATGCTCAACAAAACCAACTTGAGTAACCGTACAGAGCTGGCACGCTGGGCGATGGATAATAGTTTGGTTTAATACTTGACAAGACTGGGTCAGCTCTTGTTATACTCGTATTCGGTTAAAAAACAGATGCCCACGTAGCTCAGTTGGTAGAGCAGCTGATTTGTAATCAGCCGGTCGCAGGTTCAAGTCCTGTTGTGGGCTTTTAAAACAAAATTCAATCGGTTTCATCGGAGACAACCATGGCGGCAGAGATTATATGTGTCGGCACAGAAATTTTGCTGGGCGATATTGTCAACAGCAATAGTCAATTTTTGGCGCAGGAGCTGGCTGGGCTGGGTATTCCCCACTTTTTTCAGTCGGTGGTGGGAGATAACATCGCGCGGATTCATTCTGTGATTAAGCTGGCGATCGCCCGTCAGTCACAGATTTTAATTTTTACCGGGGGTTTAGGCCCAACGCCCGATGATCTAACCACTGAGGCGATCGCCAGTTATTTCCAAACGCCACTGATAGAACAGCCCGAAATTGTCGCAGATATTGCCGAGAAGTTTGCCAAACGCGGCCGTGCCATGACCGACAACAACCGCAAACAAGCACTCATTCCTGAAGGCGCAGACATTCTTCCCAATCCGATTGGCACTGCACCGGGAATGATCTGGCAGCCCACCGAAAATTTAGTCATCTTCACCTTTCCGGGCGTACCCTACGAAATGAAACGGATGTGGCAAGATACCACCGTGCCTTACCTCAGAAACCAAGGTTGGGGCAAAGCGATTATTCATAGTCAGATGATGCGATTTCGCGGCATTGGCGAATCAACGCTCGCCAGTAAAGTGAGCCATTTATTTGATCAGAAAAATCCCACCGTGGCCCCCTACGCTTCTAAAGGTGAAGTGAAATTACGCGTGTCAGCCCGAGCAAAATCTATTGCAGCAGCACGAGATCTCATTGCGCCCGTTGTTGCTGAAATTCAGGCGATCGCCGGCCTAGATTATTTCGGCTCAGACGACGACAGCCTTGCCAGCGTAATCGGCACCCAGCTTAAAACCAAACAACAAACCCTAAGTGTGGCTGAATCCTGTACTGGCGGCGGACTTGGTGCCATGATCACCAGCGTTTCCGGTAGTTCCAACTATTTCCTTGGCGGCATTATTGCCTATAACAATCGAATTAAAACCGAATTTCTGGGCGTAAAGACCGACAAACTAATTGAACAAGGAGCCGTTAGCGAAGCAGTAGCAGAACAAATGGCCCAAGGCGCACGTCAACAACTCCAAACAGACTGGGGCATTGGCATTACTGGCATCGCTGGTCCGAAAAGTGACGATACCAATAAACCTGTCGGCATGGTCTGTATTGCGTGGGCCGCACCCGATAACACCGTTACCAGCCAGACCTTTCTCTACGGTGAAGACCGGGCTAGAGATTTGACTCGTTACCTTAGTGCTTGCGACGCCTTAGATGGTTTGCGCCGTAAATTAATTATTTAAGTTTGTCTAAAGATTTGTTGCGAAACCCAAGCGAACAGGAACAAGTATTGATTTCTCTACGTTTGCGAGTGACAAACGTCTTAAAAAGTTATGTTATCCTTAGTACATCTATAAAAACCAGTGTTTGATTGCAGTAGATTTATATTTAAATCACTGTGAGGCACGTCGAGCTTACAGGAGTCGTCTTTTTGATGGGCTATATAGAAAAAGTACTAGAAAAACTCAAAGAGTGGGCAGACAAGGTGATCGACACCCTCCTAGGGCCTGTTGCTGAACCTGAGCCTGAGCTTATTCCGATCCCTGTTAATGACCCTAATGGTCGTCGTTATTATTAATCGTCTCTGAACTTTCTGTTCTGGCTCGTACAAATTTTTAGGTTAGAAGTTAATTGTCTAATTTGAAGATACTTGTTCTCCACGGCCCCAATTTAAATATGTTGGGTAAACGAGAGCCGGAAATTTATGGCTCCACAGGTCTGACAGACATCAATGTTTTGATGGAATCTGAAGCTGAAAAGTTACAAGTGTCCCTCCAGTGTTTCCAATCGAATCACGAAGGGGCACTTGTTGATCGGATCCAAGCTGCGTTTCAAGTGACTGATGGAATTGTGATCAATCCGGCGGCTTATACCCATACGAGTGTGGCAATTCGGGACGCGTTGGCTGCGGTAAGCATTCCCACGGTGGAGGTGCATCTAAGTAATATTCATCGTCGTGAAGCGTTTCGACACCATTCTTATATTGCGGCGATCGCCGTCGGTCAGATTTGTGGGTTTGGGGTTGATAGTTATTTGTTAGGGTTGCGCGCCTTGGTGAATCATTTACGCAGTGAACAGAAGTAGTAAGGAATATCCGGTAGTGACTCTTTTGCAACGCGGGACAATGGTGTGGTTGGCGATCGCCTTAGGTTTGGGCGGCTATAGCAGTTATCTCGCTGTACAGCGACGGACTCAGCAACCGACGGCTACAGAGACAACAAGCGAGCAAGCACGGTTATTTGATTTCACTGAATCCCAGATCGCAAGTATCGAAATTCGGCGACCAGAGCAATCACCTTTAGTTTTTCAACAAGAATCCGTAGCCACCATGCAGCAATGGCAGATGTTGACGCCAGAAAAAAAGCCTGCCAGCCGTGGTGCAGTGAGTTTTTTGACTAATTTATTAACGCAATATCAAGGTGCTGATCCTTTTGAAGTGACGTCAGAGCAGTTGGTTGAGTATGGCTTCAATGGCGAGACGACAACGGTCGAAATTCGTTTGGTGGATGGTACGAGTCGAGTCTTGACTTTTGGTGAGCTGAATTTTGATCAAACTAAAATTTACGGCAGGGTGGGTACAGAGCTACAGGTTTGGATTTTGCCGCTAGATTTTTTAAATTCGGTGACACGTGATCTGCAAGAGTGGACTCAAATCGAATCAACGACGGATATTTTTACCTAACAAATCTACTGGCTTTTTGACATGATATTCGCTCGAAAACTGTTTTGTATTGTATGTTTAGTATTTTCGGAGTAGGGTAACTTTTATGGTCAAGATCGCGGTCGTAGATTACGATATGGGCAATCTCCACTCTGCTTGTAAGGGTTTGGAAAAAGCGGGTGCAACGCCTACTGTCACGGATGATCCGGCAGTGATTGCGGCGGCTGATGCGGTGCTGTTGCCGGGAGTCGGGGCGTTTGATCCAGCGATGCAACATATTCGGGCGCGCGATTTGGAAAAACCGATCCATGAGGCGATCGCCAGCGGCAAGCCATTTTTAGGCATTTGCTTGGGGTTACAAATTTTGTTTGAAGCTTCAGAGGAAGGTACAGAAAAAGGTCTCGGAGCGATTGCCGGTACAGTGCGACGCTTCCAGCCAGAGACTGATATCACGATTCCCCACATGGGTTGGAATCAGCTAGAAATGGTGCAGCCTGATTTGCCGGTTTGGTCGAGTTTGACAGCAGATCCTTATGTTTATTTTGTGCATTCTTTCTATGTGGAGCCTGCGGACAAAAACGTTAATGCGGCGACAGTGACCCACGGCACACAACAAGTTACAGCGGCGATCGCCCAAGATAATTTAATTGCCATGCAGTTTCACCCCGAAAAATCTGCTGACACTGGCTTACAAATTTTGGCAAATTTTGTCCGTTGGGTAGAGCAATCTGCCTAGAAAACAATGCTGTTATTTCAACAATTTCTCGACTTTTTATCCCCTCACTACCGTCACTTCTGCCATGGCTCAGATCAAACTCATGCACGCGAAATTACACCATTTGCGAGTGACGCAGGCAGAGCCGGATTATGTGGGCAGCATTACGCTCGACCGAGCGTTAATTGAGAAAGTCGGCATTTTGCCATTAGAAGAGGTGAATGTTTGGAATCTTGAAAATGGCAACCGTCTCAGCACCTACGTTTTACCGGGCGATCGCCATAGTGGTGTTGTTTGTCTTAATGGTGCAGCGGCACATCTCTGCACACTAGGCGATCGCCTCATTATTGCCGCTTACGAACTAAAAGATCGCCAAGACGTTTTAACTGTCGGACATTGTGCCAAAATTATCATTGCCGACGAGCACAATCGTTGTCAGCGTTATTTTAAACAATGCCTCGCTAGCGAAGGGACAACAGAGACCAATCTGACGGTTACCGACGAAGCCTCCCTTGAGTCAGACGCCGTATTCCCTTTGAGCGTGTAACGTGAAATTGCAATTAGTCAATCAGCCTAAATTGAGCAATTTAACGCCAAGCCTTATGGAAAACCTCAACTTTCTCAGATTCAAGTAGATAATGTAAACGGACTTTTGCGCGACCAATCTTTATGACTGCTCTGTTTATTCGTGTTCTGTTAAGTCTGCTGTTTGTTGGTCTCCTGTACTGGGTACTGTGGAAACTAATTCCCCGCAAATTATTTACCTATGTCGGTGGCCTTGTTGTTCTCATTCTGATTGGCCTTTCTTTTTACAACCCAACGCAGGTTGTGAGTCTGCCGGATCCGATCTGGAAAATTTTTATTTTTCCGTTCAAACCTTTGGGAATTGGCCTTATTTTATTCGGCATTGGATTGGTGCGAACTCTGCCCTCTGGCGCGGATAAGAGTTTAAAAATATTAATGACGATCGCCTTTGTGATCTTGCTGGTCTCTAGTTTGCCGATTGCGAGCCAAAAGTTGGCAAATTTTTATGAGCGAGAAGCCTATCCCAAAATTGACGCGGCGACACCGCAAGCCCAAACAATCGTGCTGCTGGGCCATAACACGACTGAAGCGAGTTTACCGTTCAAAGATATTGTGCAGTTGAGTGAAAATGGCGATCGCATTTTATATGCAGCACTGTTGTACAAATTGCAAAATCAAAAGCCAAAATTGGTAGTGAGTGCAGGTCAACGAGATTACTTAGAAGGAGATCAAAAAAACCGCCTTGAGGCCCTTGATATTTCCAATATTCTTGAAGGGCTTGGCGTTAATGGAAACGATGTTCGCCTAGAGTCAGAAAGCCGCGATATTCGCTCTAGTGCCGTAAAAGTCAAAAAATTACTCGAGGCCGAAAAGGTCAGCGATCAGCCGTTAATCTTGGTCACATCAGGAATTCAAATGCGGCGAGCACTCTTAACTTATAAAAAATTAGATTTAAATGTAATTCCCGCAGCGACAGACTTTCACAGCTTTCCGGGCAACGAACTATTAAAAGAAAGACTCAGTGTTGATGATTTTTTGCCTAATGTTGAGGCACTCAGTTTAACAACGAAAGTAATTGAAGATTTCTTTGGATTTATTTACTATTTTGTGCGCGGCTGGATTGCAATTTCGCTTTAGATTAAGAGTAATTCAACACTCTTCCTAGAGACTTATTTAGGGCATGTTTCGACACAAGCCCATGATTTCACGGTAGGATAGGTTTCATCTTAAAAGCGATTTATTTTATACCGAAAAGATTATGTTAAGACAGGTTTTATCCCGCCTTGTGGCACTGGCATTAGTGATCATGGTAAGTTTCGCGGGCTTGACTGCCTGTAGTGGCGAAACACCTACTGGTCTAACGGGCAATTATGTAGAAGATACTCTGCTCGTAATGGACAATCTCAATGCGGCGATCGCCTTGCCGACAGATGCAGCAGATCGTAGCGAAGTACAAGCAAATGCTCGTCTACAGATGAATGAGTATATGTCTCGCTACCGTCGAGATGACAAAGTTGCAGGTCTCCGTTCTTTTACGACAATGCAGACAGCTCTTAATGCCCTTGCGGGATACTACAGTTCTTTCGGTAATCGTCCTCTTCCTACTAAGCTTAAAGATCGTCTCGAAAAAGAATTCAAATCAGTTAATCTCTCTGTCAAACGCGGCATTTAAGTCCTGTGTTTTATCAATAACTGAATTCAGTTTTAGCTTTCCTAATTTAGGAAGGTTTTTTATTGAGAAGATTTATTTCTAGTCAATATTTTTTTCATAAGAATGTATTTAAACGGCACGTAAAGCAACTTTTTCGTCATAATTTACCGTAATAGGACAAAGTAAAAAAGACCACAACTTTATAAAATGTTTGAAGCGTTCTAACTTGTGCAAGCAGAAAACTGTAGCACTTTTGTATTTGCACAGTAATTTACTCAATAAAATAAAATCGAGCCTTCTTTTTGTTATTATAGATACATTTTTTTGAAACAGGAAAAGGATTTCAATTGGTTTCTAATATGTATTTTTGCTTAATGTAAATGCTTTTGCAGTGCAATCATCATTTCTTCGGGTTGAATAGGCTTGAGCATAAAATCTGTCGCACCCATCAAGCGACTTTTGACGCGATCAAAGATGCCGTTGCTGTCAGTCACTATCAAGACTGGAGTTTGTCGAAATAATGATAATTTTTTTAGTTGCGCACACATATCCAACCCATCGATGTTGCCCAAATCTAATTCCAAAATAATGAGATTAGGCTTTTGAGCTAACAGCATCGACATTGCTTTTAAGGGATCACCGATGGGTAAGTAACGACACTGTGCTTCTTTTAGCATTTTGCCGACATATTTACGCTGATGCTCGTCAGGATCGATATAGGCAATCAACGGCATGATATTGGTGTTGATCTGGGGGGTTGCTGAAGGGGTTTGAATTTTGCGTCGCAGTGCTGGTGTCGGCGCGGGCAAGTCATCGATGGTCACGAGATCGACAAAGCCTAGTTTGATATAGGGCATGATGGAGCGCGCGACTTGTACGACGTCACGCTTCATCCGAATTGATAAGTCCCAAAATGTCGCTCGTCCTGTGATTAGGGTCGTGAGCAATTTATAGGTGCTGGCGGATGATTTGGTTTGTAGGAGTGATTCGTGTTGGATTTGGGGGGCGGCGTTAGGGGAAAGATGCGCAATTTCAAGGCTATTCCATTTGTTCAGCAGTTTCCAAGCTGTGATGATCATCTGATCGGCGTCGAGCAGGATTAGGGGATTGTCTCGATAGTTGTAGGGAGCGAAACGGTAGGTGACTTGGGTGCTTTGGCTAACGTCGAAAAAAATTTCGGTGGCGATCGCCTGCACCATTTGACTCACCTGCTCGCGCGTTACCCGTCCTTGATCGTGCCATTTACGAATTAGATCATATTCCCAATGCAACTGAGAGGTCGCCAAATTTACAGCCGTTAAATCTTTCTGAAGTGTGGCACGATCAGCTGCAACCCCCGGCATATGAGCCGTTAAGTTCCGTCGCCATGAGCGTACGGGATGAATGCCCCCAGATGCGTATACCAACCGACCCAAATATAAATAGAAATTCCACTCTCGTGATAGTGGATCAGATAACGTCAGGCAGCCAGTAAAACGAGGCTTTTTTAGCGTTTGAAATAATTTAGTTTGCTTCGACGCATTAAAATCGCGAATCGGAATTTCTGGTGGGACGTTGGGATGAGTCATATATACTTGCGCCCGTCTCCGCAACAGAGTGTTAAAACAGGCAAGAAAGAGTCAGAAATGAAAAGAGTTGATATCAGCACAATGCACTTGAGGTAGCTCAATTTTATACCAATTCAAAGTCTTCAATATTACGCTCTGCTATAAAAGGAATACTGATCATTATTGACTCTCTTAATTCCTATTTATGACGCATCTGACGCCGGCGATCGCCCAGCAATTAGAAGCCTATACCCTCAAGCGACCAGACGAAGTGCTTTTGGTATATACCACCGAAGCTGACACCGAAGATCAAGTGTTGATTTTCAAAGGATTTTCTAGCTCTTTAATGAAGCCAACAGATTTTAATCCCGACAATCCCGTTTTTGCACCAACTGCCGAACTCGTATCCATTGATCGACTAAAAAGCCCTTACTTACCCAACGATCCCCAGTACATTCAAAAAGATTTGACTTGGGAGATGATGGCCGCATTTTTAGCCGAAGTCGGCCTAGCTTGATATCTTGGCCAAATCTTGGCAAAAAAAAGGAGAGCCACTCTGCGGCTCCCCCAATCATCAGGGTGCATCTACTGAAATCAATATAACGCGACTACCGTAGGGGGTCAACCCCCTCACCCCAAAAAGATCCTCAATTTAGCTATTGAGCTTTTTGTTGAGCAGTTGGTTAACGAGCTTAGGATCGGCGCGGCCACTAGTTTTCTTCATCATTTGACCAACGAAAAATCCTTGTAACTTTTTCTTGCCGCCGCGATACGCTTCGACTTTGTCGGGATTTTCAGCGAGCAATTCGTCAATCATCGCTTCAATTTCACCCACATCAGAAATTTGGGTTAGACCTCTGCTTTCGACGATCGCCCTAGGAGATCCACCTTTTTCAAGCAGCTCCGGGAGAATTTCCTTGGCAATTTTGCCGCTGATCGTGCCGCGATCAATAAGGCAGATTAATTCAGCAAGATTAGCTGCAGTTAGAGGAAGTGCCTTAATTGTTTTGTCTGTATTTTTATTGAGATAAGCTGCAATATCTTGGGTGATCCAGTTGGCTGCTAGTGTTGGATCAATTCCTTCTGGTTGCAAATCAGACCAATGTCTACAAGTTTGTTCAAAATACTCTGCGATATCTCGATCATTGGTGAGGATGTGAATGTTGTATCTCGATAGACCATAAAAGTCGTCATATCGCTTCCGTTTCTCGGCTGGGGTTTCGGGAAGAGAAGCGGCGATCGCCTCCAATTGCTCCTTCGAGATTTCGATGGGGGGCAGATCCGGCTCAGGGAAATAACGATAATCACTCGCCCCTTCCTTCATGCGCATACTAAAAGTACGTTGGCTACTTTCATCCCAGAGGCGCGTTTCTTGGTAGATGGGTTCCCCCGCTTCAACTGCCTTAATTTGCCGCTCAATTTCGTAGTTAATCGCTTTTTCGATGGCGCTAAAGGAGTTCATATTTTTGATCTCCACCTTCGTGCCAAATTTCTCCCGACCCACAGGACGCACAGAAATATTCACGTCACAACGCAGTGACCCTTCTTGCATGTTGCCAT
>JBARRZ010000306.1:0-8599 GCA_049644465.1 Limnothrix sp. | reverse complement strand
GTGCAGGGTATTTTCGCGATTCAACAAACGGTGGAAGCGACGGCACGTAAGGTAAAAAACTTGGCGGATGCTTCTCAAAAAATCTCACGGGTATTGAACTTGATTCGGGAACTGGCAAATCAGACTAATTTGCTGGCACTTAATGCTTCTGTGGAGGCAACGCGTGCTGGGGAAGAGGAACAGGGCTTTGCGGTTGCGAATGAGGTGCGTACTTTGGCGGAACAGTCGGCGAATGCGACGAAGGAGATTGAAGAGATTATTGAGGAGATTCAAGCGGAAACTAACGAGGTTATTAAAGCGATGGATATCGGTCGTAAGCGGGTATTGATCGGGACTAAGTTGGTAAAAGGGACGCGACAAACTCTGACGGACTTGGCGAAGGTGAGTATGAGTATTAACCGGGTGGTTGAGGAGATTGCGAAATCGGCTTCGACGCAGGTAAATATTTCGAATGAGCTAAACCAAACGATGCAGGAGGTGGCGTTGATTTCGAATCAAACGTCTGAGCAGTCTGTGAAGGTGGCGCAATCGTTCACAAAGCTCCTTGGGGTTGCTGGGGGACTACAGCAGAGTGTGTCGGAGTTTAAGGTGAAATAAGGAAAGAAAGGTTGTCTGGGAGAGGGAATGGTTTTTAGCCGCCGGTTTGTTGGTGAGTTATGAGCATCGGTTCTCTCTCTTGGCATTTGGTCAGGGATGGCTGGCGATCGCCACTAATTGGGGCATCGTTTTGTAAGGGGTGGGGCATGGGTCTATCGGCAATAACATCCTGTTTGTAGGATTGTTGTTCATGGTTGAATTTTGTTATTTATTGGCTGCTTAGAGGATTACATCAGGTAATGGCTAGGGAAACGAACATTGATACCAATGACCAAGCATACGAATTTTTTGTGCAAGAAGCGACGGAGCTATTGCAGCACCTAGAGTCTGGCTTAATGACGTTATCGCAGGCTCATGAGACGCAGAAAATCCATGGCCTAATGCGAGCAGCCCATTCGATCAAAGGGGGCGCGGCTTGTATTGGCATGATGGCGGTACAGGCGATCGCCCACGATTTAGAAAACGGCATTCGGGCACTGTACAAAGAAGATACGGTGTTTGACGTAGAGCTAGAAGACTTGTTACTCAAAGCTTATGATGCACTCCAAGAACCCATTAACCAGCAAATCAAAGGCGAAGGTTACGACGTTGATGTGGTCTTGGAAAAAGCAAAACCTATTTTTGCCGAGCTAGAAGGCAAATTAGGCCATTCTTTGGATGAAGCTTCCGAGTTGCCAGAAATGCAGATGGATGGCGATATTACGGAGTTTATTTTTGTAGAAGAGGTGCCTCAAGCGCTGTCTCGTCTCGAAAAATTTGCTAAAAATCCGCCCACCAGAAATCCGATCGGCGAACTCAAATCGCAAATAGAAGTATTAGCGACGTTGGGAGAAATGTTAAATCTGAGTGGATTCGCGGCGATCGCCCAAACCACAGCCAGTGCTATCGAAGCCAATCCCCAGCAATATGCCCAGATCGCGAGTCATGCCTTAGCCGATTTTCGCATTGGTCAAGAAGCAGTCATTAATGGCGATCGCACCCAAGGCGGTGAACCAAGCCAAGCCTTGATCAACCTAACCCAAAGCATCACCGTATCAGACGTTCTAACCAGTACAGCTATTCCAGAACAAAACGGCAACACAAGCGTTCAGCCTGCCGCTAACAATGTCATAACCGACGACACCTTTGCCTTTGACATTGACGAATTACAAAACCTACAGACTTTTGAAACAGAAGATTACGACGACCAGAACGATTCAGTCGAATTACTCTTCTCAGCAGATGATCTTGCCAGTCTCATTATCGAGGACGATACAGAAGACGATGGCGATCTCCTGAGCGCCGTAGCCCTAGAAACCCTACCCGAAGATGTTTCTCTCGACAGACTGCCTAGTATTCCTCAGGCACAACCACCCACCTCGCCGCCCCCTCGCCCAAGCAGCACAGCCAATTCAACACATTTGCCACCAGTAAAAGAAGAAAAGCCAGTAGTCGCTAAAAAACCAGTCACAGTTCCAGCACCTAGCCCGGCTCCAGCCTTACCTCAACCCGAAAAAATAGCCGTAGAAAAACAGCCCGTTTCGCAACCACCAGCCACAGTTCCAGCACCCAAAGCAGCAAGACAATCTACCCCAACGACAGTTGATACGAGCAGTCTCAGCGTACGTCTCGAAATGGGGCGGCTCAATTACCTCAACAATTTAGTTGGAGAACTTGTTACCCAAGACAACAGTGCTTTGTTGCGCAATAAACAAAGTTCCGATGCCTTAGATTCTCTAAAACGCTCTTTTAACCGCTTCAATAAGCTTACAAATCAATTTCAACAATATTCCAAAGAGTTGGTTATCAAAAATCCCCAAGCAAGGGCGCAGTTAGCTCAGTTTGTTATTTTCGCTTCCACAATGGCAGAAGAAATGGCACAACTGGGTGAAACTATTGAAGATACAACGCTCATTAACCAGCAGGATCAGCAAAACCTCAAGCAGCGGCAGCAAACAATTAAGCAACTAGAGCACAATTTTCTCGAAGCAAGAATGTTGCCAGTGGGTGACCTGCTCAATCGTTTTCCTCGTACGGTGCGTGACCTGTCGGTGAAAGATAATAAGCCGGTCAAACTAGAGCTAGAGGGAACGAATACTTTGGTGGATCGAGCTGTGTTGTCTAAGCTCTATGATCCGCTCGTCCATTTGGTTCGGAATGCGTTTGATCATGGTATTGATACGCCAGAAGAACGATTGGCGGCAGGCAAGTCAGAAGAAGGCACGATTCGGATCAAAGCATATAACCGTGGTAATTCGACATACATCGAGATTCAGGATGATGGGCGCGGTATTAACTTAGAGAAAATTAAGGCGAAGGCAATTAGTAAAGGTGTGATCGCTGAGGCTGAAGCGGCGAAAATGTCGGAAGCACAAGTTTATGAATTGCTGTTTGTGCCAGGTTTCTCGACAGCGGAAAAATTGACTCATTTGTCGGGTCGAGGGGTTGGTTTGGATGCGGTACGTCTACAAATTCGCTTGCTGAAGGGGAATATTTCTCTGTCTTCGCAGGTCGGGAAAGGGACGCTGTTCACGCTGCGCTTGCCATGGAGTATGACAATTACGAAGTTGTTGTTATTCCGTTCGCAGGAAAGTTTCTTTGCGATTCCGGTTAATAGTTTGTCGGCGATCGCCGCCGCTAGTGCCAGTGACTTATCTCGAAAAGAAGGCAAAGAATATTTTACTTGGCAAAAACGCTCTGTACCGTTAATTCAAGAATTCTTGGTGGGCTTTAATTACCCCTCTGCTCTGATTGCTAGCCGTCAACAGATGATGGGGACGTGGGCACGTAGTAATGTGAGTTCGGTCTGGAAACAGGCAGGACAGCAAATGGTGTTGTTACTCTCTCAGGGGAGCGACATGATGGGCATCAAAGTAGATCAGATTTTGCTAGAGCAGAACTTAGTGATCAAACCTTTCGGTCGAGCCATCAACCCACCTAACTATATTTCTGGTTGTACGGTGCTTGGTGATGGACGTTTGGTTTCAGTGCTGGATGGTGCAGCGTTAATTGAACGAGTACTCCAGAAAGATACGAAAAAAATTGCTGTAATTAATACAAACACTCGTCAGCTCAAGCCGAAATTGGTGTTGCCAACAGTACTGGTTATCGATGATTCTCTAACTACGCGCCAGACTCTATCAACGACGCTACAAAAAGCGGGCTATCGGGTTGTCCAAGCCCAAGATGGTTCTGATGGCCTCAATCAGCTAGACCAGCATCCAGAAGTGGAAGGAATTATTTGCGATGTAGAAATGCCGCAGATGAATGGGTTTGAATTTCTCGGTCGCTGCCGTAAGAAAAACAAAAAAACCGAGCTGCCTATACTAATGCTGACGTCGCGCGGTAGTAAGCGTTATCGTCAGTTAGCTCAGCAGCTCGGCGCTAATGGTTATCTCACAAAGCCTTATCTTGATCAAGAATTGATTGAGTCGTTGCAGCAGGCTGTGGCTGAAACGAAAGGTAGCAAAGCGGCGATCGCCACCCCCTAAGTCCACAGCCAAACATTAGCTTTCAAAAGTAAGAGAAAAAAGCTTGTCCGTTAGCTCATTTTGGGACGGCGTACTTGCTTGTCTTCCATCTGTGACTTTGCTTTTGCAGCACCCTTGCGAAGAAACTGGAGACGAGTTTCAAAATCCTTGCGCTTACGGCGATTGGGAGTTTGCTCAATTAAAGTTTTTAAAGCACTACCAAGACTCTTGTAGGCATTCGGCAACGTATAGCCAAAGCGAGTCGCGAGACGGATTGCTTGTTCGTCGGCTTCGATGGCGATCGTCATCCGTTTTTCGCCGCTGTTTTTTTGCCAAATACGATAGCCAGAAAAGCCACATAAGGAAATAGCAAGTACAAGTAACAAACCGTCTTGTACCCATAGTTCGCCGACCGCGCCGCCTAAACCAATGGCGAGAGCGGCCATTTCCCAACCTTCGCGGGGAATCGTATCGTTTTGCACTTTGGCGACTTCATGCCAAAACATCAGGTTGCGTTGATCGATCGCCAAATTTTCCCATTTTGCAAGATCAATTTGAATTTCTATTTCGTCTTTGCCCAATTCTTCGCAGCGAATCAACGGGGGATTAACTTCTGTCGTCCCTTCTACCATGACCCAGCTCTGGAGTTCTGGGGGAAGTAACGTCTTGAGGCGACGTAGTTCACTCATTTCGGCTCTGGCAGAAAAAGTGGAGTAAGAAGTCATAGGATCGAAAATCTGTATAAATTTAGGTCAGGGAAGAAAAAAGCTCGTTTAACTATTGTAAACCCAAGCTCTGTGTAGTTCGATGGGCAATAGACAGAATTCCTTGGGGCAATAACCGCACAAAATGGCGCAATTCACTTTAGTTTGGATTTTACCAAGGGTTTTATCTGCTCTGTCTTGTTGGGAAAGACGGCATAAATACAGGAGGGCGATCGCCTGCCGTACCATACCAACAAATCCAGTCTTTAGGACGGGCTAACCCACATCAAGGTTTGACCGAACTCAATCGGATCACCATCTTCTACCGCAATTTTGACAACTTCGCCGCTCGCTTCTGTTTCAATCTCGTTCATCAACTTCATCGCTTCAATAATGCAAACAGTGTCGCCATTATTAACGTGATCGCCCACAGAAATAAACGGATCTTCACCCGGCGCTGGCGCTCGATAAAACGTGCCGACCATTGGCGAAGTGACTTCTACCCATTTCGGATCAATGCCCGGAGAAGCCACTTCATTTGTTGGTGCAGCGGCGGCAGGTGCTGGAGTGCTGGGTTGGGACAGTACAGGAGGCATGGGCATCGCGCTCTGCTCTTGGTAGATCACAGGTGCTGCCGTGACGACTGTTCCTTTACTTACGCGCAACTCAAAGTTATCGGTTTTTAGCTCAAACTCGGTGACGTTAGTTTGCCCAATCGTGGTCAATAATTCTTGAATGTCTTGGAGATTAATAGCCACAGAACCAGTTTTTCCTCACAATTGTTTTCATAAAAAATGGAGTTTTGACCGTATTTATGGCGGGCTGCACTCCACGAGACAGACGGCAAAATTTCAGTGCGCAATCGGCTTAGACGTCTTTAGTCGCGACCGAGGTATTTATCTTCGCGGGTATCAATCTTGATGCGCTCACCGATGGAGATAAAGAGGGGTACGTTGACTTGAGCACCAGTGGAAACGATCGCCGGTTTTGTGCCGCCAGTCGCTGTATCGCCTTTGACGCCGGGGTCGGTTTCAGTCACTTCAAGGGAGACAGTGTTAGGAAGTTCGACGTCGATCACTTGATCGTTCCAGAAGAGCACGTTGACTTCCATTTCTTCGAGCAAATATTTAACGCGATCGCCAATTTGAGCATCGTTGAGACGGACTTCTTCGTAGGTTTCCATGTCCATAAACACAAACTGATCACCCTCTTTGTAGGTGTGCTGCATGTTGCGTTTATCGAGGATGGCTTGGCGAACAGTTTCCCCGGCCCGAAACGTTTTTTCAACGACGCTGCCTGTTTGAGCGTTTTTTAGTTTGGTACGGACGAAGGCGGAACCTTTACCGGGTTTGACGTGAAGAAATTCGATGACACGCCATACGGAACCGTCTAATTCGATGGATGTACCACCACGGAAGTCGTTACTAGAAATCATGGAGCTCTGGCTACATTTTACGGGCTTGCATAATCAAATCACATTTTACCGTTGATAGGGGGGTTTCCGGCTAAATTACCCGTGAGGTTCACTAAATGATAGGTTTCGGGGTCGGGACGCGATGGGCATCAGTGGGCTTTGGGTTGGCTCAGTTTTGGGGTGGCGATCGCCGCAAGTCCCCACACTTTGATCCCTTGTTTTTGCAAAGTGGCTTGGGCTTCTTTGGCGGTTGTGCCGGAGGTGTAAATGTCGTCGATTAATAAAACTGGGCGATCGCCAATCTTTTGTCTGGCATTGGGGCTGAGCGTGAATGCCTGACTAATTTCTTGTTGCCGTTGAGCCAGACTCAATTTAAATAGTGATTGGGTTGCCTTGGTGCGCACTAAAGCTTTAGTGTCATGGCGAAACCCTGTCACTTGGGCGAATTGGCGAGAAATCAGCTCGGCTTGATTGAAACCCCGTTCTTGCTGTTTGGCGCTGTGCATCGGGATGGGCATAATCGTCAATTTTGGGCTTTGAGGAAATGTTTTGCGCCACTTTTCGCCCAGCTGTTGCCCTAGCCACATACCAAGCTGAGGATTGTTGTTAAATTTCATGGTGGCGATTGCCCGTTTCAGCGCATCATCGTAACGCCCCCACAAGAATAGAGGCAGCGGCTTTTGCCAATTTGTTTTTGGGTTAGGAAACTGACATTTTTTGAGTTGGCGATCGCAGTCCCGACACACCACATTCTCTGCCGGGCGATCGCACAGCGGACATTTTTCCTGTAGAAATAGCGAAAGAAAACGATCAAACATTGTCGCAGTCATCCAGAATTCAACTTTTTAATCTGACATTAAAAAACTCCCCAAAGCTGAGGAGTCGTAAGCAATAAATTGTCAATTCGAAATTATTTAGCGAACTGAATATCAAGCGTGCGCATATAGATTTGCATACCCGCATCCTGCACCGGAAACACAAAAGCATCTTCGTCAGATTCATTATGGTGCGAGTGCCACAGACTCGGTGGCGTCACAAATACGCTGTTAGGCTGCCACATCATTTTGATCGGGTTAATAATGTTGCCTTCTTTATCTAAAGATTTGCCAATCAATGTATAAGTATTTTCCTTTGCAGAAACCGCCAAATCGAGCGCAATAGAATTATGACGGTGCGGCTTCTGAGCAGAATGAGGCGGCACAAGATTATAAAGCGACCACATCGTGTGAGTGGCAGTGCGGGTGGCTTCGCTCTCTGGATTACCAAGAATGACACCGTTGCGGTTGAGGTTGAGGCGAACACCTTCTTCACGAATGCGCTCGATTGCACTACTCAAATATTCGCTGGAATAAAAAGCCGGTTCAAAGCGGGGGGCACTAGGTTGAACGCCGAGATAAGCCAACATTGGCGCGTCGTGAACCCAATACAAAGCGGCATCATCGTCTGCGTAATGGGTGACACCAGCATTCATCGGCAGGGTGAAAGAGTCGCCTTTTTGCCATTCCAAAATGCCATATTCAGTCTCGGTGCGACCGGAACCGCGCATCACATAGAACACTTCTGAGCTAGAGGCGGCGATCGCCAAAATCTTCTGTCCAGCTTCAATCCGAATATAGTTAGCGAGGAGGTTGGGCGTTGTTGCCGGATACTTTGTCCCCAACTCCACAGACAAATCGAGGGGAATAATACGTGTTGGGCCAGATTGGTGGAGACTCGCCGGAAATGCTCGGATCGGTACATCAGTAAGAGTGGGATTTGCGGCTTTGTGGTATTCCCAACTGAGCGCTTTTTGTTGCCAAGCCGAATTGATTAAATGCATATCCCACTCCTAAATCATTAACGATAGAAAGAAATTCCCTTTGTTTTTCAGACAAGCAAAGCCCTAAGGACTACCCGTAGAAACACGGAAGAGATACTTAACCAAAGTTAACACGGATACCAGAAAGAACCGTACATTTTGCAACAAAACAGCCTCTCTCAATTCTTATGGTTCCGATAGCCAAAGCCAATAAGATTAAGGCTCAACAATCAAAAACTTTTTGAAAAGCGCAATCTATTTCGTCAGAATTTTGGAAATTCCCGATTTTAAAAACCTGAAGAAATTGGGATCAGTTTTTTAGCTTCAACGATAAATTTCGACACACTTGTCTCGATACTAAAAAGTCGGAGCATCAAATATAGCCATGCAGAACTGCGGGCACGAGCAATCAGAAAATCAATCAAATCTATTGCTGAAATTTATTTGTAGAAATCGCTATTAGAGGCGATCGTTTCGTAAACTTTTTCTTGTTCTGGTACTTTTTCGGCGTGAGCTTCGAGCTGCAATTCTGGCAAAATCACATGAAAAGGTTGGTGCAAACTAATCATTTGTGCCAAAGTACGCTTCATTTCGGTACGGGAGACAATCGCGTCAACAAAGCCGTGTTGCAATAAAT
>JBARRZ010000305.1:0-2977 GCA_049644465.1 Limnothrix sp. | reverse complement strand
AAGATCCTCCTTTAAACTGTGCCAAACCACGCAGCAAAGACTTTACAATTCTTTTATGCTTAACATTACGACATCTTTTTAAATTCATCTCGCCATCTCCATGACCTCCAACTCGTCAAAAGACACTTTTAGTAAATTTCCGTTACTGCTCATCGCCCCGTTCTTCCTTTGGGGAACAGCAATGGTTGCAATGAAAGATGTCTTAACGCTAACTTCTCCTCTTTTTTTAGCAGGCATACGGCTTGTCCCCGCTGGAATTTTAGTACTACTTTTTAGTCGCTTGATGGGACGAGAACAAACAATTTCAAAAACGGGCTGGTTGTGGATTGCGCTGTTTGCCCTTGTTGATGGCTTAATGTTTCAGGGCTTTTTGGCTAAAGGGTTAGTTAAAACGGGTGCAGGTCTCGGCTCGGTGATGATCGATTCTCAGCCGTTGGCGGTGGCTTTGCTTTCGAGCTGGCTATTTGGCGAATTGATTGGGCTATGGGGTTGGTTGGGGTTAGGGTTCGGCATTATTGGCATTGGCTTGATCGGGATTCCTGATGATTGGATTTTCGCGCTGTTCCATGGCAATTTTGCGGCTTTGCAGGTAGAGAATTTCGAAGTCAGTGGCGAAGTTTTGATGTTGGCGGCGTCGTTATCGATGGCAGTGGGGACGATTTTAATTCGCTACGTCTGTCGCCATGCAGATCCGGTGGTGGCAACGGGTTGGCACATGATTATTGGTGGCATCCCGCTGTTTATCGTGTCGGGTTTGGTTGAAACGCAGCAGTGGCAATTGATTGATTTTTCGGGTTGGCTCGCGCTCGGTTATTCGACAATCTTTGGGAGTGCGATCGCCTATGGTTTATTTTTCTTTCTAGCTTCGAAAGGCAACCTGACTAGCCTCAGTGCTTTGACTTTTTTAACCCCAATTTTTGCCCTGATATTTGGCCACCTGATTTTGGGTGAGGAATTAAGTAATCTCCAGTGGTTTGGCGTTGGTCTGACACTCATTAGTATTTATCTGATTAACCAACGAGAAAAAATCACAGCTTGGTGGGCGGCGATCGCCACAACAACAGAACAAACGAGCTTGCCCTCCGAAAAAATTCCAGTCAAATCAAAAGACTAAGCCAACAGATATTTTTGCAGAAACGCTCGCATCGCAACCATTGCCGCATTAGGAATTTCATGCCCCCCTTGAAACGTCACCAATTCGATCGGCACATCAATTTGGCTCAACTTTTGCTGGGCTTGCTGAGCGGCCTGAAACGGCACCACTTGATCTTGAGCACCGTGAATGAGCAACGTTGGCGAAAAGTCTCCCTGTTGAGCCGAGGGGTCGTAATGCAAATAACCACTACAACTGCATAATGCCGCAAACTTAAACTGCAAGCCGACATCGAGCGTCATAGCTCCCCCTTGCGAGAACCCAATCATCGCTGTTCTTTCCGGCAGAATACCCGTTTCTTCCGCCAAAGACACCAGCCAATTCGACAGGCGATCGCGGCTTTCTTCAATCCCTTGAAAATCCTGTCTCTCTAGCGAATACCAAGCCCGTCCACCCGGAACTTGAAAATGCTCGAACGGTGCATTGGGGAATAAAAAGCGACACTTCGGTAGTTGTAATGCTTGGGCCAAAGGCTGCAGATCCTGATAATTTGCCCCCCAACCATGTAGCATCAACACCAAATATTCAGCAGAATCAAAGCCTGCAACGGGGTAAGAAAGGCTATCTAAAGTCGATGCACTCATAGAAATTTCGCAATGTCAGCAACAAGAATTCCTGACTAGCGTAACGACTTACTGCGTTTTTTGATCGCGATGATGAGGCGTAAATTTATTCTTTTGATCGAAATCTCGGTCGAGATATTCACGAATATTGAGCTGAAACATTTCTAAAAAGCTCACAATCCACTGGGATTTTGGATTATTGAGCTGTGCATAATAATCGATCAACGCCTTAATTGCATCGGCAAAACATTGATAGCTCGGACGGCTCAAAAGCATCAGGCGCAGCAGCATCAAACCGAACACATCGTACTGCTCTTGCACTGCGAGCAGCGTAAACATTGGTGAAGGGTGAGGCAATCCTTGAGTTGTCAACAAACTAATCAAACGATTACACGTTCTTAATTTCAAACGCGCGTTGATGATGCTGTTCCCTTGCTCTGGCCACAGTTGACCAAGTGTTTCTTCGATTCTGTGCTTCAGCGGTTCTAGGCCATGTTGATCGGCGATCGCCGTCCAGAGATACTGCACCAAAGCCTGCTTGTATGCCTTGTAGGTAATATCGTCCGTCTGTTGGATAAAAATATTTGCCAAATTCGCAGGCGCAAATGTACCGCGACGCGACCAAATACGCTGCATCGCTTCCAGCACTTTGTCTGCCTGAACATCATCCGTTCCTAGGCTAGTCTGAGCCGAAGTAAGACCCATCTGCGTAGCTTGTTGCTTAGCTTGATACAACTCCCACTGATGCTTAAACTGCGATCGCCGTTGCTGCAGCTCACGTTTTCTTTTTTCACGCTTACGTTGAATAGAGCTGATCTGCGAATTGCTCATAGCGACAGGAAACCAAATTTAGCTCGATTAATAATACTATTCCCAACAGGTATTGGCGCACCACTACCCATCATAAACAATATTTCTAGCATCCCAGCCAAGAATCCGCCTTGATTTATAGCCAAATTCTTCGTCAATACTAAAGATTTTATAAAATAAAAAATAGGAGCCTAGACTAGTAGACTCCCGACAAAAGCAAAAAATATAAATGTATTGCGAAAATAGCGGTAAAACTAAATCGCTTTATGGCTAGCGATCTACTGATCCCATAATGACGTCGATACTCCCCAAAATCGCCATAATATCGGCAACCTTAACGCCTTTTAACAGGTGAGGCAAAATCTGCAAATTATTAAAGTCCGCAGACCGAATCTTCCAACGCCAAGGGAAAACGTTGTCATTACCTTGGATAAAGATGCCAACTTCGCCC
>JBARRZ010000304.1:0-15709 GCA_049644465.1 Limnothrix sp. | reverse complement strand
CTATAACGATTCTTATTTTGACCTAAGTGGCTCTCCATTGAACTCGATTAGCTCCGGCACGAAAGTGGGCGACATTGAATTTCTGACTGACCTGAGCAGTATTGGCTTAGATTTTGATTTCTTCGGAAACGTTGGTTCTGAGCTAATCGCGTTCACGTTTGATAAAGGTTTACTACCTACAGGTAAAGCTCTGTATCACTTGGCGATAGAATGCAACAACGATATCGTTGCTGGTCATTATGAGTCCTCCGATGACACGACTGATGTTCCGACACCTGCGGCCATTCTCCCTGCAATTCTGGGTATGTTTGGTGCTGCATCCCGCAAGAAGAATGAGGAAGAAGAGAACGCATAGTTTCTGCCTCTCAGTCTCACAAATTAATGCTTCTGCATCTCTGATGTTTTGATGACAATCGATCGCCCCACAGCGGATTATTTATCCCAAAGTTGGCGATCGCTTTTGCTATAAATAGCTGTAAATACAAAATTCAGACTCATAAAAAAAGACACCTTTTGCCCAAACCGCCCCCACAGGTTCGGAAACCTACACTACTAGGATCAATGGATTACAACGCACTATAGATATATCAAAACAAACACACTCAACCACACAGAGCGCTGTTTGCATCTATAACGTAATTCGTTTATATAAATCGCTCATTATTGGAGCCAAACTATTATGGGAAAAGTCGTCGGTATTGACCTAGGAACTACTAACTCTTGCGTATCTGTAATGGAAGGTGGAAAGCCCACCGTAATCGCCAACGCAGAGGGATTCAGAACCACACCTTCCGTCGTTGCTTACGCCAAAAATGGAGACTTACTAGTAGGGCAAATCGCTAAGCGTCAAGCCGTGATGAACCCCGCTAATACGTTCTACTCCGTTAAGCGTTTCATCGGTCGTAAATACAGTGAAGTAAGCAACGAATCAACAGAAGTTGCATACACCGTTGAAAAAGATAGCAGCGGCAACGTCAAAATTGCTTGCCCCGCTAAAGACAAGAAATTCGCTCCCGAAGAAATCTCCGCTCAAGTCCTCCGCAAACTTGTAGAAGACGCGAGTACTTATTTAGGAGAGCCCGTTACCCAAGCAGTTATCACCGTACCTGCATACTTTAACGACTCTCAACGTCAAGCCACTAAAGACGCAGGCAAAATTGCTGGCATCGAAGTGCTTCGGATCATTAACGAGCCGACAGCTGCTTCCCTCGCCTATGGCTTAGACAGAAAGAGTAACGAAACAATCATCGTCTTTGACCTTGGTGGTGGTACTTTTGACGTCTCCATTCTTGAAGTTGGCGACGGCGTCTTTGAAGTACTCGCGACCTCTGGTGATACTCACCTTGGTGGTGATGACTTCGATAAGAAAATCGTTGACTTCCTCGCTGAAGGTTTCGAGAAAGCAGAAGGAATTGACCTTCGTAAAGATAAGCAAGCTTTACAACGTCTGACTGAAGCGGCAGAAAAAGCAAAAATTGAGCTTTCGAATGTCACCCAAGCAGACATTAACTTGCCTTTCATCACAGCAACTCAAGATGGCCCTAAGCACCTTGATACCAACTTAACTCGCGCCAAGTTTGAAGAAATTTGTGCTGACCTCATCGACCGTTGCCGCATCCCAGTAGAAAACGCAATCCGCGATGCGAAACTCGATAAGTCTGCGATTGACGAAATCGTTCTTGTTGGTGGTTCGACCCGTATTCCTGCTGTTAAAGATGTTGTTGAACGTGTACTTGGCAAAGCACCTAACCAAACAGTGAACCCTGATGAAGTTGTAGCGGTTGGTGCGGCGATTCAAGGTGGTGTATTGGCTGGTGAAGTGAAGGACATCCTGCTTCTTGACGTAACGCCTCTCTCCCTTGGTGTTGAAACACTCGGTGGTGTAATGACCAAAATCATTCCTCGGAACACAACGATTCCGACGAAGAAATCTGAGGTCTTCTCTACTGCTGTGGATGGCCAAACGAATGTAGAAATTCATGTTCTACAGGGTGAGCGCGAAATGTCGAAGGACAACAAGAGTCTGGGAACTTTCCGTCTCGATGGTATCCCTGCGGCGCCTCGCGGTGTACCTCAAATCGAAGTCACGTTTGACATTGATGCGAACGGTATTCTTCAGGTAATGGCGAAGGATAAGGGTACTGGTAAGGAACAGTCCATCAGTATTACTGGTGCTTCGACGCTGCCTGATGATGAGGTGGATCGGATGGTTCAGGAAGCTGAGGCAAATGCTTCTACTGATAAGGATCGTCGTGAAAAGATTGACCGCAAAAACCAAGCTGATTCTTTGGTTTACCAAGCTGAAAAGCAAATCGAAGAGCTAGGCGACAAGGTTCCTGCTGAGGATAAGACTAAGGCTGAAGGCATGATCAAGGATCTGAAGGAAGCTGTGGCTCAGGAAGACGACGAGAAAATCTCGACGCTCATGCCTGAACTGCAACAGTTGCTCTACACGATTGGTAGCAACATTTATAAAGATGCTGGTGGTGATCCTTCTGCGGCTGGTTTTGACCCGAATGCAGCGCCGGGTGGCGAGCCTCCTAGTGATGCTGGTTCTACCGACAGCGACAGTGATGGCGGTGATGATGTGATCGACGCGGAATTCTCTGAGACGAAGTAATTCCAATCGTTTCGTCAGTGTTTATCAAGTCATGCTGTAGTTACAGATAAGTAGAAAAGAGACCGATCAAAAATCGGTCTCTTTTTTGTGGCAATTTGTATTAGGAAAATAGATAAAAGGCGATCGCCTCACTTCTAAAGCTGAAAATAAAAAATTACTCGCTTGTCAGACAAAGCGGCGATCGCCTCAGACAATCTAGATCACTTCAAATTCGCCATCTTTAAGATGAGCTGAATATCTTTTCTCGAAGCGGACTTTTACAGGTAAAGTCGCGGTCACAGGACGACCGATAATTTCTAGGATTTCCCCTTCTAAACCCTTGAGATCGTAGGCGACTTTACGGTTTTTAGGATGGTTGTACACCATGACGGATTCGGTAACACGGATGCGATCGCCAACGTTCATAAAATTCTCGGTTCCTCTCTTGAAACTCTTAAGATCTAGACGTTCAATGTCCAGCAAATAACCACACTATTGTACATAGGCAAGGGAATTCTGTTGCACGCGTTGAGGGATTTTCTTAATTTAGTCTGCTCCGGAACGGTATAAATATTATTAAGCAGCCCGAATCATTTCAGAGACAGCAATGCAAAATTAAAGAACGATTCCATTGATGAGATCTTACAATAATGAATTTTTGGCTTACATTCCTGCAAACTCTGCCTGAGTTAAACGATGCTGAACTTGCAGAAATTCAAGCCAGCAGCCTATTTTCGCCTCGTACTACATCCGGCGATCGCCCCACTCTCACCACAAACCTTGGGGCCACGACAGCAAACACCCCAGCATTTTTGCCCATCAGTGGCGCAGCCGTTGTCTTTCCCGGCATAATCATCAGCCTAATTGTGCTCTTTTTGATGAGCATTTGGGCTTACACCCGCGTCTACGTGATCACCCCCAACAACGAAGCCTTTGTCCGTACAGGTGGCGTCATTCGGAAGCAAAAAACGGTCATCCTCAACGGCGGTTGTATCGTCCTCCCCGGTTTCCACGAGCTGACTCGCGTACCTTTACGGGAAATTTCGATCGACGTTGAACGTACCGGAAACCTTGCCGTGCGTACTCAAGACTATCTACGCGCCAATATGCGGGTCACTTTTTATGTCTGCATTAACGCCAACGAAGAAGATGTTTTAGTCTCCGCAGCACGGCTGTCTAAGCAGGGTCGAATTTCTGAAGATGATATCAAAGACGCGCTCGAAAAACGGGCTGATGATGCGATTCGGGCTGCCGCAAAACGTAAGAGTATTGCAGAAATTGATTCCGATAAATTGGGCTTTGCCGATGAAGTGTTGAACCTGATTCAGCAAGATCTGAAAAAAGTTGGTTTGACACTAAATAATATTGCGATTTCGGAGATCGAAGAAAGTGATACCTACGATGAAAATAATTTCTTTGATGCCCAAGGTGTGAAACTCCGCACAGAGACAATTCAAAAATCAATTCAAGAAAAACTGGATGTAGAGCTGGGTATTCTCAAGCAAAAGCGAGAGTTGGAGCTAAATACGAAGGTTGAAATTGAAGAGCAGGAATTAGCCGCCGAGCAAAAATCACTCAAGCTCGCCAGACAAAAAGAAGAGGCGACCATCAATCAGGCTAAGGAAATCGAGTTTCTCAAAGCACAACAGGCTCGGGAAATTCAAGCATCCCAAGACCAAGAAATGGCGAAGATTGAGCGGAACAAAATTTTGCAGGAAAAAGCAGTTGATGAGGAAAAAATTCAGCAGAAGCTCGCAATTCAGCAGAGTCAAATTTTGGCGGATATCGAGCTAGAAGCACAAAATAAGGCGCTCAAGGTGGCGCGCACTCAGCAGCAACAGGAAGCGGAAATTGCGGAGATTACACGGAAGAAAACGATCGAGGCGTCGCAGTTAAAAGCGCAAGTGGCTGTCGCGGAAGCGGAACAGGAATCTAAGATTGCGCAACAGGCGACGGCGATCGCCATTGCTCAGAAAGAACGAGAAAGATTTGTCGCAGAAGCAGAACGTTCCCAAGCCCAAGAAGCTGTCTCTACCGCCCAAGCTGTTGAACAGGCTCAACGAGGCCAACGTCTTTCTCTCATTGATGCAGAAACAGAAGCGAGTCAAAAACGAATTTCTGACCAAAACGTTGTGGAAATTGATGTTTTCCGGCGGCGTCGTCAAGCTGAAATTGCGCGTCAGGCCGCTGAGCTAGAAGCTGATTCGATTCGAACACTCGCTGAAGCAAATCGTTATAAAGCCCTCGCCGAAGCCCAAGGTAAACAGGCACTCATTGAAGCAGAAAATGCCCTAAGTAACGCCAACCGTACGGCTGAATTGCTCAAAATGATGTTGCCAGAACTGTCCGACAAGCTACCAGAAATTATGCGTGCGCTTGCGCCTCAAGCTGGTGTTCTGGGTGATGCCAAAATTTTTGCGTTCCCCGGTGCGAATGGTAATGGGGCTGGCTCTGGCATTGACGACATTAATAAATTATTGCTTTCGACTAGTGGCTTGTCGTTGCTTAATACGTTTCTTAATGAGGGCAAATTGGGCAATTTGTTGGGGCAGGTTAAATCATTCTTACAGGATAATTCGGCAGATACGGGGTCTTCGCAGGTGCTGCAAGATATTGAGTCATTGCTGGATGCGTTCCAAAACCCAGAGCCGATGGTTGTTAGTGAACCGAGCGTGCTAATTACACCTCCTAAGGATGATCTTGAGGGGGCATAGCTCCAAGTCAAAAGCGGATGGGTTAGGATGGCAACCAGTGATTTAGGGGCATTTGGTGTGCAACATTTTTGGCAAAAATCTAGTGTACTTTTACTGTTATTTGGGCTTTTGGGCTGTAATCAACAGGGTTCTCTAGAGGATAGTTTGGCACCAGACCCAAATTTGTCTCGGCAACAGACGGCACTCGATAATGATGCTGAATCAGACAATAATTTGCCGGAAAATTTTCCGCCCGAAATTCCAATTTACCCGAACGCCACATTAATTCAGTCTGAGCCAAATGCGACGGTGTGGGCGATCGCCGACAGTGTGGAGCAACTTGAAGCGTTTTACCGGGAAGCTTTAGAGATCGAAAATTGGACTATTGTTAACTCCGAGCCAACAGAATCGGGTTTCGAGCAGTTGGTCGCCACTAAAGACAATCTCGAACTAAGTTTATCGCTCCCGACGGACACAGCTCCAGAACGTCAAAACTCCGAGCAAGCAGTGGCGGGCACAACGTTTGTGCTCAATTACCAAATTCTTGATGAGATCGCTGCGTCTGATGATTCGGAAGATGGGACGGCGACAGTCGATCCAGAAGAGAATGAGACTGAAACCACAGACTCAAAAGATGAGCAAAAGGTGAAGACTGGAAATATTAGTACGACTCAAGCGGCTAAGGATTTGGCTGCACTCGGTGTGTTTAAGGCTGATGCGTTTAAAGGTGATGAAGTGATTAGCCGTCGTCAATTTGCCCGCTGGCTGTTTACCGCTCACAACAAAATTTACGGCGATCGCCAAAACCAACAAATTCGTCGCGCGACCAGTTCCAGCAAACCAGTATTTTCTGACATCCCGACCAGCGATCCCGATTTTGCGATTATTCAAGGGCTTGCCGAAGCTGGATTTCTACCATCGAGCCTCACGAACGACACCAGCAACCTCACCTTTCGCCCAGACGCTTCTCTCAACCGCGAAACGCTAATTAGCTGGAAAGTCCCCCTCGATCGCCGTCAAAGTTTACCAAAAACGACCCTCGATCAAATCGATGAAACATGGGGTTTCCAAGATGCAACGAAAGTTGACCCCCGCGCCCTCCAAGCACTCTACGTCGATTTTCAGAATGGTGACAATGCGAATGTTCGTCGCCTATTTGGCTACACAACTCTTTTTCAACCGAAGAAAAGCGTCACCCAAAAAGAAGCGGCGATCGCCCTGAATTACTTCGGCTTTCAAAATGACGGCATTACCGCAGCCGAAGCACTCGACTCAACTCAGAACTAAATTACTAAATCAAATCACAAAAAAATTCCTCGATGATCAACATCTAGGAATTTTAAAAATGGGGTTTTCAGACAAAACTAAGATTTTAGAATTAGTCGCAAAAAGTGAACCCTAGCCTAGTTACCAGCAGGACTCATATTAGTGCTGCCCTTGGCCCGACGACGCGTCAGCGTGTTGAATAACATTGTGCCGATTGCTTTCACGAGGTTACCTTCTAGCTCTTGGAACATGTTCATGTTCATGCCGAAAGCATCATTTGCCTCTTCCACAATCTGGTCAGCCGTCGCTTGACTGACATCGAGACCATTCATCGCAGCGCGGTATTTATCCTTAAACGCTTTCTCATCGTCAATCGCGTCAAACTCATAGAACGCAGTACCTTGACCATCAAGATTCATCGCATTCTGCGCAATTTTCTTGAGGATTTGACCACCAGACAAATCGCCTAAATAACGAGTATAAGAATGGCTAACTAAAAGCTCAGGCGCAGTATTCGCAATCTCGTGAATGCGGTCAACATAAGCTTGACCAGAAGGCGTAATCTGAATTTCAGACTGCCAGTTAGGGCCATAATAAAAACGCAGATCTGTCTCTAGCGTTTCTTTGCGGTTTAGTTCAGGAAAATAAATCTGAGAAACAATGGGGTGATCCTTGAGACGCTCCATCTCCTCTTCCATTGCCGAATAAACAAAATAGAGGTCTGTCACCAATTTACGGTAGGACTTCTTTTCTACTACTCCTTTCAGGAAGCATTTTACGAAGCCAACGTTTTCTGCCATGGTGTGGGAAGTCTTAGTTCCCTCTCGTAACATTGTTGCTAGGTTAGCGACCATAGGAATAAATACCTTGCCTAAAAATTAAAATGAATATTAAAAATCTTGTTAGAAAAGTTAACAAGGCAAAGAAATGCCTCGGTTCGTAGAGTAACTGTTTTTTTAGTGAGTTGCCATTAAGTTTTTTTACAAAGGATAATGATGTCAAGATCTTCAAGACAATAGTGCTCAAGGGCATTGTGGCGATTTTGACAGCACTAAAATTTTTCGCTCAATGCTATTTTTGACTCGTGCAAATCATTGGTTCCCTTTTGCTTCGTTACAGTTTGAGCTAATAGTTGAAAAAAGAATGATCGATGTACTAAAAATTATTGGACTAACCATGATCGGCGGGATTTGTATCCCTTTGGGTGGTTTTTTGGCCAGTATCGAAAATATTCATCGGACTTGGTTAGAGCAAGAATTTCGGCATTTTGTGATCGCACTAGGGGGCGGCATTTTGTTGGGAGCGGTGTCGCAGGTACTGATTCCAGAGGGGATTGCTTACATGGGACAATCGTTATGGACCGTACCGATTACTGTTTTGGGTGGGGTTTTCTTTTTTGGGGTAGAACAGTTTCTGGCGTCACGTCAGCAGGATGCGCCACAGATGACGGGGATGTTGTTGGATTATGTGCCTGAGGCGATCGCCCTCGGTGGATTAGTCGCAACCGGTTCATCTACAGCGTTGTTGTTAGCCATCTTGATGGGCTTTCAGAATTTACCCGAAGGGTTTAATACCTACCGAGAACTTAGAGAAAACGGTCAACATAAGTCTCGGCAAACCCTGATTTTCATGTGTAAACTTGTGGCGATCGGGCCAATTGCTGGACTCAGTGGCTTTTTCTTTTTGGCGAACTATCCATACATTCTCGGTGCACTGATGCTATTCGCTTCTGGCGGCATTTTGTATCTTATTTTTCAAGATATTGCCCCCCAGTGCCCGCTAAAAAAACACTGGTTTCCACCATTAGGAGCAGTATTCGGTTTCTGTATCGCCATGTTTAGCCACTTGCTCTTGGGGTCAGTTTGATAATGCTTTGCTGCGATAAATGTATTGATCAAAAAAAAAGATCCTTTCAAAAACAATCAAGTTTTAAAAAAGGATCAATTACACTTTTAGAGGAAATCTAGATGACAGTTAGGTTACTTCCAACCCGCACGATCCATCAGTTTGACCGCATCGGCATTTTTCTCACCGAAACTTTCCAGCGGTAAATCTGAAGCTGTCCAGTCGCCGAACGCTTGCACTGTTGTGTTTGGTTCGATGTCGTCAATAACTGGATATTCATTGTTATTATTAGCAAAAATTTCTTGCGCTTCCGGCGTCACCATAAATTCGAGAAATTGCTTTGCTGCTTCTGGGTTAGGCGCGTTGGCAACCATGCCTGCTCCACTGATATTGATATGCGTCCCGCCTTCTGCTTGGTTTGGAAAAAATGCGCCGATATTAGCAATAATTTCTTGGTCTTGGGGATCTTCTGAACTGCGCAACCGAGCAACATAATAACTATTCACAAGGGCCACGTCACATTCTCCGGCGGCAACGGCTTGGATTTGAGCGGTGTCATTGCCTTCAGGTTCTCTAGCGAAGTTACTGACTAAACCTTTTACCCATTCTTCTGTGGCGGGTTCACCTTTTTCAACGATTTTTGAAGCAACGAGGGACTGATTATAAGTGTTGCTAGAACTGCGAATACAGAAACGGTCTTCCCAGTTGGAGTTGGCGAGATCTTCGTAGGTGGATAATTCTGATTCGTCTACGGTTTTAGTGTTGTAAACAATAACCCTAGCGCGTTTTGTTAGGCCAAACCAAGTGTTATCGCTACTGCGTAGTTGTTCTGGAATTTCGCTAATCAGGACTTCTGATTCGATAGGTTGCAATAAGCCATCTTGCTGCGATCGCCACAAACGCGCGACATCGACAGTAATCAGAACATCAGCAGGGCTATTGGCTCCCTCTGTTTTGATGCGTTCAATGAGCTCATCATCTTTGCCTTCGATCAAGTTAACTTTGATGCCAGTCGTTTGCGAAAACTTCTCATAAAGCTCTGCATCACTATCGTAGTGACGGGAAGAGTAGAGGTTGATCTCTCCAGCTTCGACAGGATCGCTTGTGGTCTCGGTTGTACTGCCGCCGGCAGCTGAAGGGTCACTATCTGTGGTTGCTTCGGGGGTACAGCCTGTTGCTAGGGCGAGACTTAATAACATCCCATAAAGTGGGAAAGAACGAAGTTTCATAGGATCTTGACTAACTGATAAATGAATAATGGTATGTTTTGCAATGCCTTGGATTTTAGCAGCTAATGCAACTAATTCTCAAGTAAAAATATTTTTTGATTTTTTAGCGGTTGTTATGGAACAGTATTATTGGCTTGCTTGGTCGCAGCTCAAAGGGGTTGGCCCTGTTTTGCTCAAGCGTATTTGGCAGCATTTTGGTTCTTTGGAAGCGGCTTGGCAGGCGTCTCGGCTGGAATTGGGGGCGGTGGATGGCTTGGGCGGTAAATTAGTTGACCGGGTGATTGCGGGGCGATCGCCAATTAATCCCCAAGAAAGTTACGAAAAGCACCTTGAGAAAAATCCGCAATTCTGGACGCCCGCCGACCCCGATTACCCAAAATTATTGTTAGAAATCCCTAGCCCGCCGCCCATTTTGTACTATCGGGGCAAGGTGAAATCGTTAGAAAACAAAGGAGAAATTCCGGCGATTGGTATGGTGGGTACTCGTCACCCGTCAGAGCATGGCAAACGTTGGACGGCCAAGATTAGCACGGCCTTAGCGGAGGTTGGTTTTACGATTGTGTCGGGCATGGCGAAAGGTCTCGATGGCGTTGCTCATACCGCTTGTCTCAAGGTTTCGGGGCGGACGATCGCCGTATTAGGGACAGGCGTTGATGTGGTGTATCCGGCCAATCATCGGCATTTGTATGAGCAAATCTGTGACCGGGGTTTAATTCTGAGTGAATATCCAGCCGGCGATCGCCCCGACCGCAGTCATTTCCCCGCGCGCAATCGGATCATTGCAGGCCTAAGCCGCGCCACCCTTGTGATGGAAGCCCCGAAGCGTTCCGGCTCCCTGATTACCTCTCACTACGCCATGGACTTTAACCGTGACGTCTACGCCCTGCCTAATTCCCCAGAACAAGAGCAAGCAGGCGGTTGTCTTGAGCTGATTCGGCGTGGAGCAACAATGATTTTAGACGAAAAAAGCCTGATTGAAGATCTCGGTGGTATGCCCAGATTAGACCAAGTATCACCTCAACTTTCCCTACTCCCCACAACCCCTGAAACGGATATTAGCCCAGCAATTAATTCCGCACCTGAACCGTTACATTACACCCAAATTCCCAAAGACTTGCTGCCACTGTGGCACGCTATTTCACCAGAACCGACACCCTTTGATCTGATCATTGTGCAATCTGGTCTCGCCGCCGACAGAGTTTCCGCAACATTACTTCAGTGGGAGTTAGAAGGGTTGATTAGTCAATTACCGGGAATGCGTTATCGCCGTTTATAAGTCTATTTAGAGATGGACGGACGAATCGACTCGTTTTAACATAAAAGGATTGTTTTTTGTCATGTATTGACTCAATATCTATGCAATTTGCTGTCGATCCTTCCATCGGGAAAAAAATCCAAGCGATGCAACAGCGGGTACGCTGGCAAAGTGCTCCGGTTAAAGAGCAAGGCGTCGATCAAACTCACCTCGAACTTCAGGGTGAATCGACGCAGACGGATGGTTTTTCGTTTTTAGTCATTGGTGATAGTGGTACGGGTAAACAGGGTCGCTACAATCCTCAGTATGCGATCGCCGACCAGATGAAAACCCAAGTGCAAGATGCCCGGTTTGTAATGCATACTGGCGATGTCGTCTATCTGGTGGGATCGAGCGAATACTACAAAGCAAACTTCATTAAGCCCTACGCCTATCTCCTCAAGGGCGGCGAAAATACAAAAGCAATTAACTACGACAATATGGTGTTTAGTACGCCATTTTTTCCAGTGCTCGGCAACCACGACTACTACGATCTGCCGCTGGTATATGGGGCGATCGCCGGCTTGACAAAAAAAGTACGCAAGGCATTTCCTTTAGGTGTCGATTGGGATGTGGCTTGGCATGGTTCGAATCAGGGTGAAGCTTATGCCAAAGCATTCATCGATTGTCTTGATCAACTTGGTAGTGACCAGAGTGTCACTGAGCATTTTGACAAACATTATGTCGAGCATGAAATCCACCCGGGCCAGACGGCCAAATGTTTAGAGTACAAAGCCGGTGAGTTTACGCGCATCCCCAACCGTTATTACAATTTTCGGGTTGATAATGTCGATTTTTATGCGCTTGATTCCAACACATTTAATATGCCGCCTTCTGATGCGGAACGGGAATTGACAGACAAAAGACGCAAAGAATTGGAAGAGGTTTTAAAAGAAATTGAGTCAGAAAAACAGGCTGTACGGCAATCTATTGAAGAAACTCGGACATCTCGCAAGATAACAAATAAGGATGACAGGGAAGAGCTGGATGATGATTTGGAAGAGCTACGGGGTGAGCTAGAACGCTTGGATGAAATGCGCCGCGACGTGGAGAAGCAACTAAATCCGAGTCCTGATGATATCGATTGGTCGCAATTAAATTGGTTAGAAGAAGAGCTGGTTGCGTCTTGGAAGAATGAAGCAATACGCGGTCGGGTGCTCTTTTTCCATCATCCTCCCTATGTTACGGAAGCGTCGAAGTGGCATCAGGGTCAGACTCGTGCGATTCGGAATAATTTGCGTAATGTGCTGGATAAAGTGGGTGCGGCTCTTGGCTGGCAGGTCGGCGATCGCCCACTTGTTGATCTGGTACTCAACGGCCATGCCCATTGCCTAGAACATATCGAAACGCAGGATACGGGTCATGGTGATGCCTATACGAACTGGATCGTTTGTGGTGGTAGTGGTTATAGCTTGCGTCGCCAACGCCGCGAAGGGAATGATTTGCGCCCAGAGGATGCGAGTCCAGATAGTCCGGCGATCGCCAAATCCAACTTCTTTTTTGGTAAAGAAGGTCGTGGTCGCGAGAAAAAATATCCTTACTCTTTCCTCCGCGTCGATGTCGAAGCAGGCACGACGCCGCCGAAGTTCACGGTGCGTCCTTTTATCTCAGAGCGATCTCACAAAAAGTGGCATCACTATGAGGCCGAGTCGTTCACAATTCAGTCAAAAGGAGCGATCGCCGAGGGTGAAGCGTAAGCATTATCCATGTCAAAATCATCATCTTGCATCTAAATTATCAGCATCAAACTAGCCGCAGTTTAAGTTAGGCGCAAAGCGGCATGAATGAAAAATTTAGGCAAAAAGAAACCCTTAGTTCTTCGACGACTAGGGGTTTATTTTTAAAATGCTGAATCGGCTGAATTTAAAAATTAGACGAGATTATCAATTTGAATCAAAAAACTATTCGCCGAAAGCGCGCCACATTTCGCCTTCGTGGGGAATCACATTATTTGTTGCAGCAGCATTCTCTGCGAGAGAGGCTTCCGACAAAACCATACGACTTGCTGTATAGCCTGCGATAAACATCACCAATGCAGCCATCACAGCCATTGTGACGCGATCGCCAGTAGAAACATTATTAACTGATTGCGTTCTCATCGCTCCACACCTTCATTTTTAAAAGATTACTTACTGTATTCTCTCAAAAAAGATTCTGTAGCCAGTGATACGCTTTACAGAAATTTAGTTTTGGAAAGATGACTTAACCTGCAAGGGAGCCGTAATCTGTTCTGCTAAAGAAAAAGGCAGGTCTGCTTGGTGAGAAACAACGCCATGGCCGACGCCCGCAAGGAGGCCAAGTAAAGCAGGGAGGGCGATCGCCGAGAGATTATTCATGACATTTTTGTGAGAAATCAATATGGAGTATGCCCTAGTCCAGTACGGCATCAAGTAGCGTAGGTCACCATTTCGCAACAAAACAATACAAACTGCACATCAATAATGCTTTTTTCGCATCAGAAAAATTTGGATTTAAAGTGGCGATCGCCGGCAAAAGCGGTTCACGTTCAACAAACCCAAAAAATTAGCTGATTTACAATGGAACGTTACACCCAAAAATCTTTTTGCCTCCATGCTGACTGAAATTAAAGCCCTCGCTGAGAAGCTTGCTCCCCGTCTGATCGAAATTCGTCGTCATATTCATACTCACCCTGAGCTAAGTGGCGAGGAGTATCAAACAGCAGCTTATATTGCGGGAGTCCTGTCGTCCTGTGGGATTCCGGTGGATGAGGCGGTCGGCAAAACGGGCGTCGTGGGGAATTTGCAGGGTGGTCACGATCCTCGAACGTTGGCGATTCGCGTTGATATGGATGCGTTACCGATCCAAGAATGTACGAATTTAGAGTTTGCTTCTGGTACGCCGGGGGTAATGCACGCTTGCGGTCATGATGTGCATACGACGGTTGGTTTGGGAACAGCGATGGTTTTGTCGCAATTGTCTGAGGCGATCGCCGGCAATGTCCGTTTCCTATTCCAACCCGCTGAAGAAATTGCAAAAGGTGCACACTGGATGGTCGAGGCTGGCGTTTTAAATAATGTTGACGGCGTACTTGGTTTACACGTTTTCCCCACAATTCCCGCCAAATCGATTGGCATTCGGTACGATGCGTTGACCGCAGCGGCAGATGATCTCGAAATTTTTATTTATGGTGAATCCGGTCACGGCGCGAGACCTCATCAGGCGATCGATGCCATTTGGATCGCGTCTCAAGTCATCACCTCATTACAGCAAGCCATTAGCCGGACTCAAAATCCTCTGCGCCCAATCGTCCTCAGCATCGGCAAAATTAGTGGTGGTCGGGCCGCCAATATCATCGCTGACCAAGTGCAGATGGTAGGTACTGTGCGATCGCTGCACCCTGATACCCATGCAGATTTACCAGCGTGGATTGAAAATATTGTCGCGAATATCTGCAAAACCTATGGCGCGAAATACAAAGTGAATTATTTGCGGGGTGTGCCTTCAGTGCAGAATGATTTTGAACTAACTCAACTGCTGGAACAGTCTAGCCGCGAAGCTTTGGGTGATGAGCACATTCAAATTTTGCCAGAGCCTTCCCTTGGGGCAGAGGATTTTTCTGTGTATCTCGCCAATACGCCCGGGACAATGTTTCGCCTCGGTGTTGGTCATCAAAACAGATTGAACTATCCTTTGCACCACCCGCTGTTTGATATTGATGAAAGTGCCATTCTTACGGGTGTAACGACCCTTGCTTACACGGCGTATAAATATTTCCAACAGTCTGCGACGAACAAAAATGAACTAGAGAAAATGGGAAAAGTATCAACACTCCCATAAATTAACTGGCTCGTAGGAATTCATCACGATGGCATTCAACAAACGCGATATTCGTCAACTGCACCGCCGCCTTGTGCCAATCATGGTTGCGCCGCTACTGATTACGGTTTTGACGGGATCTTTATTTCAGGTGGCGGCATTGACAGGTAAGGGTGCGGATTTTTATTGGTTGCTTAATGTCCACCGGGGCAAGTGGGGCTTTCTGAATTTGGAGATGATTTATCCGTTTCTAAATGCGTTTGGACTGTTGCTCTTGATGGCGAGCGGCTTGGTGATGTGGTGGAATGGTCGCCCGAAGAAGCGGCAGGGCACTTGAAACTTGATAGGATTGTGACATTTGCAAGTGATCGGTAGGGTATGACCATCAAAATTGCCCATCTAGGCCCGGCGGGAACGAACGCTGAAGCGGCCGCTTTTAGTTATCAGGAATGGTTGAAAGGGGAAGGGCCGGACTCGGTGGAGTTGGTTCCTTGTCAGAGTATTGCCCAGAGTTTGTATACGCTGGCTCAGGGGGATGTGGATCTGGCGGTGGTGCCGGTGGAAAATTCGATTCAGGGGAGTGTGGCGATCGCCCTAGATTTGGTGTGGGAGCTACATCCGCTGTCGATTTGTCATCAGATTATTTTGCCGATTCACCATGCGCTGATTTCTTTTGCGCCGAGTTATCAGGAGATTAAAGAGGTGCATTCTCACCCGCAGGCTCTGGCTCAATGTCAGCGGTGGCTAGAAACGCATTTACATCATGCGGCGCTCCGGGAAGCGAAGTCTACGACGGAGATTTTGGGGAACCTAAAAACGGATCGGGGGCTGGCGGCGATCGCCTCTCCCCGTGCGGCACAGCTCTACGACTTACCGATTTTGGCAGATACGATTAACGATTTTTCGCAGAATTGCACGCGGTTTTGGGTATTGGGTAAGGAACCTCAGACGAGCGGTGAGATGGTCTCGCTAGCATTTACGCTCCCGGCAAAAATCCCCGGTGTGT
>JBARRZ010000303.1:0-27387 GCA_049644465.1 Limnothrix sp. | reverse complement strand
ATCGTAAATAATTTTGCTTAAAGCCTCAGTGGTCGGGAGAATCGTTTTAAATTCGTCCCACACATCATTGAGATAGCTGTAGTCGAGCTGATTAGTGACTTCGCGCTTAATCACTTTTTTAACATCAGAAAGGTTCAGCACCATGCCGTATTGGTCAATGTCTCCATCCATGCCCACATAGAGCACATAGTTATGACCATGACCGGGAAAGTTTGCTCCCAGCCCAAATTTTCGGCGATTTTCGGCTTCGTCTAGTTCAGACAGCCAATAACGATGACTGGCGGCGAACTTGGCACGACGATAGATAATGCAATCCATAGGCTGGAAAGGTGTTAAGTTTTATAAAATTTTACTAATTCTAGGATAAACGATCGCTGGGGATCGGGGAGGCGTGGGGAGAAGGAGACACGGAGACACGGAGACGCGGAGAAAGGGGGACGCGGGGAAAGGATGACACAAAGATTTGTGGTTAGCTGAAACTTTTTTCTAAAATATCTCCCCATCATCGGCTCTCCCCCTCGCCGCGTCTCTTCTTCTGGTTGAAGGGCGATCGCCGGAATGAGTAGTGGGGCATAATGTCAAAACTGTATTTTTTAGTGGGGTGAGGGGAGCAAATGCCAGAGTTGCCAGAGGTGGAAACGGTACGCCGTGGTTTGGAGCAAATTAGTCTGGATCGCGTGTTTACGGGGGCGGAAATTTTACTTTCAAAAACGCTGGCTTATCCGGCAGATGCGGACTATTTTTTAGGGGCAATTAAGGGTTTAGAAATTCGAGTTTGGCAACGGCGAGGCAAATATCTTTTGGGGTTGTTGTCGGACGGTTCGCATTTGGGTGTGCATCTGCGGATGACGGGTAAGTTTCTCTGGCTTGATCGGGCGGAACTTGTGCAGAAACACACGCGGGTACGCTTATTTTTTGAGGGCGATCGCGAACTCAGATTTATCGATATGCGTACCTTTGGGCAAATGTGGTGGGTTCCGGCGGGGACTGCTGTTGAAACTGTGATTACGGGTTTGACGCGGTTGGGTGTGGAGCCGTTGTCACCAGATTTTACGGTGGCCTATTTGCGGGACAAATGTCAGAACCGCGATCGCCCGATGAAAACGTTTTTATTAGACCAAGCGATTATTGCGGGTTTGGGCAATATCTATGCGGATGAGTGTTTGTTCAAATCGGGCATTTTGCCGACTCGGAAAGCGGGCAGTTTAAAAATTGGCGAAATCAAAAAGTTACATCAAGCGATTATTGAGATTCTCGAAATGTCGATCGCCCAAGGAGGCACAACGTTTAGCGATTTTGTCAGTACGACGGGGACAAATGGTAATTATGGCGGCATGGCTTTGACCTATGGGCGCACGGGTGAACCTTGTCGAGTTTGCGGTGCGCCGATTGAACGAATTAAATTAGGCGGGCGTTCAACGCATTTTTGTAGTCATTGCCAAAGATAATGTGAGGGTTTGCCAATTTTTCGTCAATATCTGGCATGGTTGGGGTTTTAGGGCGGCACGGAATTGGCTACTCTGTTGCGTGAGGACAAACAACTTTGCTCGCGATCGCCACCTTTTTGGTTAATTATCTGTATTTGCTATGGAATCTTCGAATCTGTCTCAGTCTCAGGCTTCAAAAAATTCGAATAAGCTGGCGATCGCCACGCTGAGTTGCGCTTTGGTGGCCATTTCCTTTGCACCAATTTTTATCCGCCTGAGTGAGACAGAGCTGGGGGCGAATGCGACGGTTTTTAACCGCATGTTTATCTTTTTTATCGTGTTTGGCTTGGGGCAATATCTGGTGCGGCGTCCTGAACCGTTGGATGCAGAACCGAAAGCCGAACCGGAACCAAAGTCTTTGCAACAATGGATTTTGTTACTTGGTGTCGGTGTTATCTCAATTATTTCTTTGGTGCTGTGGGCGATCTCGCTGCAATATACGACCGTCGCGAAATGTATGCTGCTCAACAATCTCACGCCGATTTTTACGAGTTTGGGCAGTTGGCTAATTTTTGGCAAAAAATTTGATACTCGCTTTTTAATTGGGATGGCGATCGCCCTGATTGGTGCCATTGGTTTAGGCTTCGAAGACTTGCGCGGCGGTGACGGTTTACTCCTCGGCGATCTGCTTGCCGTCTCGTCGGCTGTATTTCTCGGCACGTATTTTTTGATGGTGGAGCAACTGCGCAATACTTACGATGCGACGACTATTTTGCTGTGGCGATGTGGCGTTGGTTGTGTCTTGCTTGTGCCGCTGATCTTTTTTACCGAAGGACAATTTTTTCCGACAACGACTGTGGCGATCGCCGCCGTTTTCGGCCTCGGCATTCTGTGCGAAGGGTTTGGCCAGCGACTGATTGCGGTTTGCATGGATACATTGTCCTGTAGTTTTGTGTCGCTCTTTTTATTGCTGGAGCCGATTATCAGCGGTTTGTTAGCCTGGGCGATTTTTACCGAAGCCTTAGGTTTTAGTACGTGGATTGGCTTTGCTGTGGTGTTGTCCGGGATTTATTTAGCGCAAACAAGTAGTGCGGCTGTACAAGAAATTTAAGACGCTCGCCGTTTGAAATTTTGATCTGCTACAGTCAGGTTGATAAACAGTATGAAGTTTTGTGTATGCAACTCCGGCGATCGCTTCGTTTGCTTCTATCTTTTGTCCTCGCTGCCTCATTCACGCTGGGATTAAATCAAGCTGCTTTTGGGCAGATCAACCCCTTCCGCGCGGTGCTACCCGGTGCAAATCTCGGTGGTGTTTTGCCGAGCGATGGAACAGAGTTTATTGTTGACCGCTGTGTTTATTTGGATGGACGCTGCATTTTTACAGTGGCTGCGCCGCGCTCGGAGTTGGAAACACGGGCGAATTACATCCAAAATCAATTGCAGCGAGTTAAGCAAATTCTTGATCAAAAAGAGATTGGCAATATTGAGATCAGCGAGACAGTCGAAGATGAGTTGCACGATATTATGGTCGTGGCTGGGGAGGAGACGTTTCGGTTAATGACAGTCACTCGCTGGGATGCAGAAATCCACGGTGATGATATCGAAAATCGCACTCAACAGATTATTGATCAGCTTAATGGTGCTTTGGAGCGTCGGGAACGGGAGCGAAATCCTGATTTTCTAAAACGTCAGTTGGCGATCGCCCTGTGTATTTTGGCGACTACCGTGATTTTGGTGTGTCTCGCGCAATATTGGCGTCGCCGCAGTAGCAGAATTGTTACCTCTTCTCCCAAGCCAAATCAATTTTATTTTCCGCAAGATTCCGCATTTCTGCCGAGCCAGTTGACGTTACGGCGTCGCAAAAATATGCAGGAAGTCCAACTGCGGGCGGCTCAGTTTTTGCAATGGGGGGCGATCGCCGCGAGTCTTTTTATCATTTTGGGACTGTTCCCCCAGACGCGGATGGGCCAAGTTTGGCTGCTGGGCATCTTCCGTTATCCCGTGCAGATTACGGTTATTTTCTTAGTCGCGTACCTCGCGATTCGGTCTAGTTATGCGTTAATTGCGAAGGTGAATGAGCTATTTACTGAAGGCGCCCTGAGTACACTTGCTTTTATTACCCAAGAGTCAAATCAGCGGATCGAGTTACGGGTTGATACTTTTTCTCAGGTCGCGCGGAGTGTTGTCACTGCTCTCATCGCGGCGATCGCCCTACTTATTTTTTTGTGGTCGCTGAATATTGATATTGCACCCATTCTTGCCGGTGCTGGAATCATCGGTTTGGCCATTTCTTTTGCCGCCCAAAACTTATTAAAAGACATTATTAACGGCTTCTGTATTATTCTCGAAGACCAGTATGCAGTCGGGGATGTTATCGGTGTCGGCGATGTCGCTGGGTTCGTTGAAAATATGAATTTACGCATTACCCAACTGCGGGATTCAGAAGGACGGCTGATTACAATTCCCAACAGCGAAGTGCGGATTGTGGCGAATTTTTCGAACGAATGGTCGAGGGCAGATCTCAATATTCCCGTGCCCTACAGTACTGATGTAGATTTTGCGCTCAAGCTGATCGGCGATGTCGCCACAGAGATGAAAAATGAAGAAAAGTGGCAAACATTAATGCTCGAAGATCCGTTGATTTTGGGGGTTGATAACTTCCACGAACGGGCCATCATGATCAAAGTTTGGATCAAAACTATGCCGCTCAAACAGTGGGAAGTGTCGCGTGAATATCGTCGTCGTCTAAAAAATGCCTTTGAAATAGCGGGTATTCGGATGCCGACTGTTGATAATGAAGTGTGGGTACATGCGGCGGCTAAATCATCGCCAAATCTCACCGATGGCACGCAGCAAGACAATAATCATAACGGCAGTGATCCCGGCGATCGCCTCGAACAATTATCCATGTTTGATCAATCAGAAACCCGTTCCCTTGACTGACCCTTTTTGCTAAAAACAAATCATTTCACTATCGATAAACCAAACAATTACGACCCTGCTTTTTACCCTGATAGAGCGCTTTGTCCGCCGCTTCAATTAACGCTTTCACCGATCCAGTTGCCGTCGGGATAGTGCTCGTGACGCCCAAGCTCGCCGTTACGTATTTATTCCGACTAGCTGAATGTTCATGCAGAATTCCAAGATTAGCGATCGCCGCCTGAATTTCCTCCCCAACCCGTACCGCTTCAGCTCGGCCAGTCCTCGGTAAAATCACTGCAAACTCCTCACCGCCATAACGCGCTAACAGATCAGGCGATCGCTTTAAAGTCGATTGAGCAGCCTGAGCAATCCGCACCAAACAAGCATCCCCAGCCGGATGACCGTAGTGGTCGTTATAAGACTTAAAAAAATCAACATCAAACAAAATCAGCGATAAACACTCACCTTGACACTGCAAACGTCGCCACTCCTTCGCCAAAACATCATCAAAACAGCGACGATTCGCCACCCCAGTCAGCGCGTCCGTATTATTCAGCCTCTCTAACATCGCATTAGATTGCTCCAAGTCCTGCATCGTCTGAGTCAATTCCGCAGCCTGTTGCCGAGAATGAGCCAGCAATTCCGCATGACCCAAAGCAATACTAAACTGCGCCGCCAAACGTTGAATAAACAGCACCTCCGTATCCTGCCACTGTCGCACTTGACCACATTGGTGCACACACAGTAAGCCCCAGAGATGTCCCTTTCTCAACAGAGGCGTAATCACCTGCGCCTTAATTTGAAACTGTCTCAAAACATCAAGATGACAAGCCTCAAGGTCTGTCGTCTCAATATCAGAAACAACTTGGATTCGGCCCTGCTCATAATAAACAGCGTACCGCTCGCCAAAACAGTGATCATAGACAGGCGTTGCCAACACCGAATCATAAGCTGGTAAAACATGCTCCGCGACAAATTGACCAGTGTCATAGGAATTAGCATCAAACTGAAAAATACCAACTCGATCGGCTCGCAACGTTTTGCGGGTTTCCTTCACCATCGTTTTAAATAACGTATCGAGATCCAGAGTTTCACGAATTTCTGTGACTAAGCTAAACAGAATTTGCTGTTGCTCACAAGCCATCTGTAAGGCTTTCGCTTTTTGCTGAGACTGCGATAAGAGTTCTGCTTGTTTGACCGCAAAGCCTAGATGAGTCGCCACTTGCGTCAAAAACTGGACTTGAGTATCTTGCCATTCACAGGGTTTGGAATGTTGGTAAGCCGCGAGCACACCCCATAGTTTTTTGCCGATAAAAATTGGCGCAGTGGCATAGGCTCGAATATAAAATTGCTCTAATACATCAATATGACACTGAGATAATTCTGCGTCGTAGATATCATTGACAACTAGAGATTGGTTCTTGCGGTATCTTCCGCCTTTGGTTTCTTGGAGATAAGAATCGTTCCAAACCGTGTTCTGACCCAATTTTTCTAGTTCATCCCAGCCGGGTTCAGCAAATTCGAAGTCGTTGATAAATTCGCCGCCCCAGCCTTCAAAAAATCGGTAAACAGTAACTCTCTGAACTTGGAGTAATTTGCAGGTTTCTTTGGTTGTTGTCCGGAAGATGGTTTCTAATTCGAGTGAGCCTCTGATTTTGCTAATGACTCGGTTGAGCGCTCGCTGTTGTTCGTCTAACACGGCTAGCTGATCTTTTTTTTCTGCCAACTGCTGATTTAGTTGCTGAGGGGTTGGTGAGCCTCCTAGCCAACAGGTCAGTTTAATGAGCGGTTGCATGATTGATCTGGGTCCAAAATGATGCGGCACAAGCGAGGCTCACTAAAATGTGGAGATGGGGTCTTTGTTGAGTTTACTCTCGGCAAAAACTGGAAAGCTACAGTCAATTGTCTTAGTAAGTGAATAAATGTAGCCTCCGAAGTTAAAGTTTTGAAGGTATTGGTTGACTAAGTGTTACTGATTTCGTCTGGCCCAATAATAAAAAACTAATTGTTTTGCTGATAGACGCATCGGGTGACGTCTGTTTTGTCATGGTGTAAATGAAAGTTATGTAGGCGGCGATCGCCACGACAGTAAACAGAAACAATGGAGCGTGAAGTAAACCTGCGGCCAGCAAACAGCCCAAAATACCTATTCGCATCGTCGTATCCCACAGTGTACTAAAGCACCATACGCGGTCTTTACCCTCGATTAACAACGTACCGGAACGGGACAACATCAACATATTTCCAGTGAGGCAAAAAGCTTGCGCTGAGATCGAAATTGCACTGAGACTATCGGTATGAATCAGCACATTGATCAGTTGGGACAGAGAATTAAACATAAATAATAAATTAGCTGTCCAGCCAGCAATATTGCTCCAATCTTGTTGAAAGAAATGGTCTAATTGTTGTTTAATTTTAATAAAAAAAGTGTTGTTCCATGGATGCAAAGTATCACTAAATAGTGGCATTTCATCGGTGCGTTGTTGCAAAAAGCTGAGTAAAAATACGGCTAGTAAAGCAAGGAAACCTAAGCCTTCTGGCCATTGGGGGAACTGAGGTAGAATTGTATCTCGTAGTTGCAAAACAACAAAAACGGGTAATAGAGAAATGCCAATTAATTGTAATAGTTTGCACCATTTGGGCCAGACTTTTACTGTCCAAAAATCTTGATTTCGGCAAGCAAAGTTCAGGTAATTGATCATGATACCAATGGCTAAAAAGAATAGAAAAGGAATAAATAGTGTGGCTGAAATAAAGCCAATTTGAAACAGTTGCACTAATAAAATTCCGGTAGTTACAAGGCCGACAAGTTGGGTGATGGTTCCCCAAAACTCGTATTGTTTTGCTAAAAAGCTCATGAGTAGCAAGTTACCCAACATGGCTGAGGCTCGCCCGCCAATTGGCAAAATACTAAGGGTGGCGATCGCCTGTGGATCGTGGGTGGCGATGACTTGTGCGTTCAACCAAATCTGTGGAAATTCCAGCGGCAGAAAAGCGAGAATCGAGAGACTCATCAAAAATCGATTCCACTGATCCCAATTCTGGAGTTTTTTAAACATGGGTTAGATAAATTAGGCGCAAAGCGAACTAATCCATAAGGTAAAACCCTACTCCGACAGCGACATCCGACTTAGGGAGATGAAATGCAGGTATTTTTCTGAGCTTTTAGGTATAAAAATGTCAAATCGCTTACTTAATAGAACTGCTGATCGTGACAATTAACAAGATCACGCCGGAGGGCAACATCACGAAACCAAGCACGAAGGGGATGTATGCACTGAAATTTACGCCCGGTTTGAGAACGGCAACGCCCGGTTTTTGCGGATTGTAATACACTTCTATTTTTCGGCCGACAGGATAATCTCGTTGAGCGGCGGCGATCGCCTCATTTTCATTTGGAAACTTTTCACTGGCCGTTGTCCCCTCGCCTAGAGAGTGGCGATCGCCTTGATACAATTGCCCATCAACCTCATAAACATAAGAAATAGTGTAATGATACTCCGGGTTATTCTTACTACTTGAAACGCCGGGTTTAAGACTGACAGACTGCACCTCACCAGAAGCAATCGGCCACTGCTTGCTAATTTTTGCTTCTTTTAGTACATCTCGACCAAAAAAAATCAGGGCCAAACCACCAAACATTAGAATTCCCGAAAAAATGAGGTTGATTCGATACTGAGAACCTGTCAGCATGAGCGCTTTTCCATAACTTATTAATTCCTTAAAATCAATCTAAAAATACATTTTCTTAAGTGATATTTAGGTTTTGATTTCCTGCGCCTGACGATTGTAAACTTCTAAATAAATCAGCAAGGCGTTAATGTCTGCCGGATTAACCCCGCCAATCCGAGTTGCTTGACCAATCGTTAATGGGCGAACTTTATTCAACTTCTCACGCGCCTCCATCGAGAGTGTTTCTACTGTTAAATAATTCAAGTTTTTAGGCAATTTGCGATTTTTATGGCGGCTAACTTGATCAATTTGTTGTTGCTGCCGCTTAATATAACCAGAATATTTAATGTCAATTTCAGCACCTTCTTTGACTGCTTTTGTTAGCGTTTGATCGCCCAAATTATACGTTTCTAAATCTGCATAATGAAACTTCGAACGACGCAGTAAATCGGCCAGTGTGACCGAACTTTTGATCGTTTCACCTGTTTCATTAGTAATGCGTTGGCCTAGCTCACCTAATTGCTTCACCCGCTGCGTATGCAACCGTTCTTTTTCTGCGATGATCTGCGCTTGTTTGTCTTGATACAGTTGCCAGCGGCGATCGCCAATCAAGCCAATTTCTCGACCGAGGGGCGTTAAGCGTTGATCCGCATTATCCGACCGCAAAATTAACCGATACTCAGACCGCGATGTCAGCATTCGGTACGGTTCCCGCAAGTCTTTTGTGCAGAGATCATCAATTAATGTCCCCAAATAACTCTGCTCCCGCGCGAAAACCACCATCTCTTTACCCTGAGCCAGTTTCGCCGCATTGATTCCAGCCACTAAACCCTGAGCCGCTGCCTCTTCATAGCCCGTTGTGCCGTTGATTTGTCCCGCAGAAAACAGCCCCTCCACCTTTTTCGTCATCAAAGTTGGGTAACACTGAGTTGCTGGCAAATAGTCATACTCCACCGCATAAGCCGCCCGCAACATGGTGCAATTTTCTAAACCTGGCAAGGTTTGCAACATTTGTAATTGCAGACTTTCCGGCAGCCCAGTCGAAAACCCCTGAATGTAAAGCTCTGGGATGGTTCGTCCTTCTGGCTCGATAAAAATCTGGTGCGATTCCTTATCCGCAAATCGCACAATTTTATCCTCAATGCTCGGACAATAGCGTGGCCCTTTCGAGTCGATAAATCCGCCATAAATGGGCGATAGGTGCAAATTGTCTTTAATAATCTTGTGAGTTTCTTTCGTTGTGCGGGTGAGATAACACAGCATCTGTTCCCGCTCGACCCACACTTCTGGGTCAAAGCTAAACCAGCGAATTTCTTCGTCAGCCGGTTGCGGTTCCATTTTTGTGTAATCGACGGAGCGGCGATCGACCCGTGCAGGAGTTCCTGTTTTTAATCGCCCAGTTTCAAACCCTAATTCGTTTAGCGTTTCGGTCATGCCGACTGCGGCGAATTCTCCCGCACGGCCAGCAGACATTGATTTGTTGCCAATCCAAATTGTGCCACCGAGAAAAGTGCCCGTCGTCAGGACAACTGATTTTGCGGCGAAACAAGTTCCAAAATAGGTTTGCACTCCACAAATTTCGTCATTATCGCCCAACACCAAATCGGTTGCCATGCCTTCGCGGATCACCAAATTTTCTTGGTTTTCCACAATATTTTTCATGACAGCGGCGTATTCTCGTTTATCTGTTTGTGCGCGCAACGCCCAGACAGCTGGCCCCCGCGAAGAATTTAGGACGCGCTTTTGGAGATAGGTGCGGTCGGCCATTTTGCCAATCTCGCCACCAAGGGCATCGACTTCGTGGGTGAGCTGAGATTTTGCGGGGCCACCGACTGCGGGGTTGCAAGGTTGCCACGCAATGCGATCAAGGTTGAGGGTGAGCATTAATGTGCGACAACCAAGGCGAGCAGCAGCTAACGCGGCTTCACATCCAGAGTGGCCAGCACCGATAACGATGACGTCAAACTCATCTTGGTAATCGACATTTTTTAACATAGGGCTTGGGTTGTTTGCTGATCTGTGGGGTCTTCTATTTTGACTATAGTTGCGACTGATTGTTGGGGCAACTTGGTCTTTAATTTACACGCTAGGTTTTTGCGAGATATTTATTGGCTATTTTGTTGATCTTAGGAAAAGGTTTGCTGTTTTGACATATTTTTCCTGGGGTTTTAGTAAATGGAGAGGCTGATTTTATTCGGTTAAATCGAGCAGTGGTTGCCAATAGGTCTCGAGGGCTTGATCGAATTCGGGTTCGTAGCGCAGGACTGTGAAGGTATTGTCGAAAAAAAACATTGCTGGAATATTTTCATGATAAGCACTGAAATCGGAGGGCTGGTTACCGCCGAGATGTCGTAAAGTCACGTTAAAGCCAACTCGTTTGCTGCGGTGGAGACGTTCTGGGATTTGGATGCTTAGCCAATTTTGGATGCTGGTGCTGCGGCGTAATGTGTTGCTGAGGGTCTGGATAATGGCTTCGAGTTGGGGTTCGGTAGTGGTTTTAAAAGTGGTTTCAAAGTAGGATTCTGCGTCATCGGGGTTGAGCCATGCGGCGATCGCCAAAGCCCATTTTTCATTATTGTCAATGTTGTTTTCAAGATAACTAATTTGTTCGGCGCTCAGATCTTGTTGCCATGTGTCTGGGGTAGTGGCTTCTAGGGCAACGAGCAATTCGCCGCTGGGGTGCTGTGCTATCTGAAAGTCTTTGAGAGCTGCGGTATTGTCGCCGATGTACCAGCGTAATGCACCGCGATTTTGATGCAACCATTGCTGCAAGGTCTGGTTTTTAGGACTGGTTTGGTCAATCAGTTCGGTGAAAATTTGCTCGGTGCGCTGCAAAATATCGGCGTAATAGGGCTGCCATTTTGCTTCTTGCCATTGGGGACTGGTGGCGATCGCCGGGGAACGGACAAACTCTAGGGCGATCGCCTCAGTGCCTTTTGCACGTTCATCTTGCTGGAGCCAGCTTTCACCCAAACCAGTCATCAACATTGGACGAGTGGGCATCAATTCGATGGCACGACTAAAGTATCGGGTGGCAGCGGTGGGGGTTGTTGGTAAGGTCAACCAGCCGAGATTGTTTGGCCCAAATTCGTAGTTGGGAGAAGCGGCGATCGCCTGTTGAAACCAGAGAATCGCTTGTTCGCTAAGATCGCGTTGTACCTCAGAATTATCGGCGTTGGCTGCGCTTAATTCGCCCAAAGCCCAACCCAGTTGATAGGCGTAATAGGGTTGCCACGGAGTCTTAAAATGCGCTTGGGTCAGGTTCGCGCTGAAGGCTTCTAGATTTTCTTTGCGAATCGCTTGAAATCCTTTTTCTGCATAAAGATAAGCTTGATTGACGGGCACAAGCCACAGTAATGATCCGAGCAAAGTTAAGCTTGCCATGCCGAGGGTCAGCGGCTGGAAAACAGGTTTCATCAGCTCGGTTTTGGTGACGTAGCGATGGTGCAATGTGGTTAAAAGCGCTGTGTTAAATATCAAAAATCCGGCGATCGCCAACACATCCAATTGATAGTCCGTCAGAGCCATGACGCCATAACCCAAACTCGCTGCCCCAAGACCGCAGACCAAAACCTGATCGGCGGAATCCAGTGTTTGCCAAACAGCGGACGCGAGCAAATTGCGCCACATTCTGCCGAGCAGAAAAAGCCCCAAACTCAGCGTGGTAATGCCTAACAACCCCAGCTCGGCCCAGATTTGTACAGGAGTGCTGTGCAGTTGGAATAAAATTTCGGCTTCAAGCCCCGCCCAGTGTGGCCGAAATTCTTGATATAGCGGAAAGGCAGAACCCAAGCCGTTGCCCGTAATCGGTTTGTGCCAGCCCATTTGCCAGCCGGTGTAAGCGGTAATCCAACGGTAAGCGAACTCGCCGCCCTGTTGTCCAGAGGTGAAAAGTCCAGTGAAGGTGCGCCGCAGTCGATCGTTTTGCACAGCCCAAATTATCAGCACGGTGAGACTGCCCAAACTGCCTAAACTAATCCAGCGTTTCGGGAGCTTACTTTTTTTGAGTAATAAAATGGCGATCGCCACCAACGCGACGAATAAACCCAGCCAACCGCCACGCGAATTTGTGCTGTAAAAAGCAACGAGTCCGAGAACGAAACCACTCACCCAAAACCAACGCACCCAAGATTTTGCGGCGATCGCCAAACTGCCCAGCAATGGCAAAGCGAGTAATAAAAATCCGGCGACATAGTTGGGATGCCCAAAAGTTGCCCAGTTGCGGAGCGTGATGGCCGAAAGATTATAAGTTGTGTCGATGCCAATTTCTTTTAAAGCAGCGATGCGAGCGAATTCTGGCAGCACTGTATTTTTCGTCCACAGCACCAAACTCACCACGATAAAAACCCAGCATAAAATCCCTTGGGTAATAACCAGCGGTTCTTTTAATAACGGTTTGGGGCGATCGCCGAGATATCGATGCAGCCCGTACAAAATGCCGATGTAGGCGAAATTAATAATGCTGTACATGAAGGCGAATTGCGGAAACTCGCTCCAGACCATCGAAAAAGTGAGCGTCCCAACCCAGCAAAAAATCACCCAATCTAAACCACCGCCGAGCCACTGTAAACCTGTTTTGTTATCTTCCCTGCGTCGCAACCAAAGCTGGGCGATCGCCCACAGCACGCCACTGAGAAATCCGAGCTGCACCAGATAGACCCAAGGAAAACTCACCATAAAACTATGGTTGTCGGGCATCAGCGTAAACCACGCGTAACTTAGAAAAGCCGTAATCCCAAGGGCAGGAATGAGGGCAAAAAACAGGCGATCGCGCATAAAAAAAGTAGCCAAGGACAAGCAATGCCCCATCTTAGCCAAAAACAAAACCCCTACAGAATGCCGTAGGAGTCATCATTATCGAGATATAAATTCTTATAAGATTTATCAAACTCAAGCCATTTAGACTTTGTTGAGGTTGATGCCAGCTTCTCTGGCCATTGCAGCAAGACCTTTCTTTTCAACAGTTTTAATCGCTTTAGTGGAGAGGCGAAGACGAACAAAGCGATTTCCTTCGGGCCACCAAACTCTTTTCCACTGGAGGTTAACTTGTTGTAATTTTTTGGTGCGGCGGTGAGAGTGGGACACAGCCATGCCGTTATTGGCCTTTTTGCCGGTCATTTGGCATCTGCGGGACATATTAGATCTCCTAACAATTTCTATAATAAGCAATCCAATCTACAATCATAGGGCATTATCGAAGAGAGTTAAAGTCTATGCCACGCGGAAAAATTACAGCCATTATCACCGGAGCTATTTCTCTACTAGTGGCGATCGCCTATCTGGTGCTCGTCCAAGTATTGGATTTTCGCGGTGAGATGATCCCAGCCCCCATTTCGCAGACCGTCGGGCAACAGCAGGCGATCGCCGTCACGCCGATTAATCACCACCAAATGTTTTAGAGAGACTGCCGCTTTTTGACCGTATTCCAACTCGAACCCACACCATCAGAAATGCCACGGGCAATCAACCCTAAAGCACGTCCGATCACGTTCGTGAGCACATAAACAACAATTTCTCCTAGCCATGCTACCAAAGCCCGCACTCTCGGCGCGAGAGCATCCCGCAGCTCAAAAATCATGGTGACACTCCATGCCAATCCGGTTAGGTTTTCTAGTTCTTGATGACGCGGCGCATAGATGTTTTTCTGAACAATGCCAAAGGGAGAAAATGCCAACAATTGATACTTGCTTTCAAATATAGCTTTAGGTTCTAAAAGATATCTTTTGCGGCGATATTGCCACGACAAATCATTCCGAAAGCGCGCGACTTCACGGGAAGATCGAACGTTTGGATTGTAGAGATTATGTTTAAAAATCTCTGATTCACCTAATACATTAAGGATGAATTGCAACACGCCGTTCGATACATTTAATAATAGATTCTCAAGGATCAATTGCGCCCGTTCTAGTGATTCTTTCGCTTCTGGACGATAGGCAACATTATCAATAATCAAAGATTCTTCTTTGAGTAAATAAGCAAATAATTCTAAGCTGTGGGGAATGGTTTGCAAGATTTCTTCATTGACGGCGATCGCCCCACGATTAAGAACTTCGACAAAAAGGTCTGACTGAGTATCTTCTTCGAGATTATAGCGACTGATAAATTCTTGCGTACTAAATTTCCAAACGTTGCGTAGGCTCCGGTAATGGCGCTCCACAAATTGAATTTCGTTTAACTGTTGCCATTGAATATCATTAATAGCTAGATTTAGCTGTTGCAGAACAATGTAGAAAAGTTCTCGGCGTTTTTCAGTTGATAAAATGTCTAGCTCAATCGTTGTATTTGTCGCATTTTTTAAGTTGCCGTTGAGCTGAACAAAAACTTGCTCTAATAATGTTTGCCAACGAGAATTTGTGTTTGTAATAACGACAGGTGGTGCAGGAATAATTTGATTTTCTGGTGTCGATATTGATGGCTTAGCTGAAATTTTTGTTTCGACTGTTAAAGCCGTTTGGGGCAAAATTCTGCGTACTAACCATGCTGCGGCTTTTAATTCTCGGCAGCGGCCTGCTCCCACAAAACGACTGATATTTGAGAGGTTTTCGTTTAATAAATATGCTTCAATGCCGTCTAAAGTCTGATAAATATCTTTTAGTCCACGGCGACGAATGCCCGCGAGCACATTTTGATTTTTACTGTGTAAATGTGTAAACCATCCCTGATTTCCTGCGGCGATCGCCTCTAGTTCCGGCATCAGATCGGCGATCGCCATGCCCTTCGGAAAGTAACCCTGCACCCCGTCCCGTCTCGCCTGTGCCAACCGCTCCCCATCTAGCTGGCTCGTAAATAGAACAATCGGTACGTTACTATACTGGCTCTGCAATTCTTGGTAGCGTAACCAGCGGCGATCGCCCTGCCAGCTCGGATCACAGAGAATAATTTCTAAACTTCTGCGGGGCGGACTATTAAGCACAATCTCAAACGATTCTGCGGCGATCGCCCAATCCGTCTCCTGCGCCAACGCGGTACAAAAGCCAAGACGAAAAATTGGGTCATCATCAACCAACAGTAATTTCATAGGAAACGTGTAATTTTCAAAATGACAAAATATATTTTCTAGTTTACTTCCAAGACAGAACAACGAATCGTTTACTTTGAACCTAAAAATTCCCACAAAAATAGAGGGCCTGCATGAGTTTTCCCCAAGACCCTCTAACGTGAATCGATCACTGCTATTTGAAAAAGCTATTTTTTAAAGAAAGCTCTTCACGTTTTTGCAAGTTTCGAAGAAGAAACGCACATTATCTTCTGGCGTACCAACTAGCACACCGTGACCAAGGTTCATAATATGACCGCGATCGCCAGCCTTGCGAGCAGTGTCGATAATCCGATTTTTGATAAATTCCTGAGAACCAAACAAAACGCCGGGGTCAATATTACCTTGCACAATCATGTCTTTGCCAAGACGCTTGCGGGCATCAGCCATGTCCACTGTCCAGTCCACACTGATGATGTCAACACCCGTTTTGCCCATGCGCTCCAGCACACCAGCACTACCGCTGATGTAGAGAATGAGCGGAAAATCAGGATATTTCGCTTTGACTTGATCCACCACGCGCTTTTGATAAGGCAACGCAAAGATGTCGTAGTCCTGAGGGCTGAGTTGTCCGGCCCAAGAGTCGAACATTTGGATGACTTGCGCGCCACACTCGATCTGGTAGCAAACATATTGGGCGATCGCATCAGCAATATTCCCAAGAAAACTATGCAAAATCGCAGGCTTAGAAAACGCCATGTTTTTAATCACAGCATAATTTTTAGAACTTTTACCCTCGATGCAATAAGCCGCTAAAGTCCAAGGCGCACCGACAAAACCCAAAACTGTTGAAGCATCACCGACTTCTTCGCGGAGCGTTTTGAGGATTGTTTTAATAAAAGGTAGCGACTCTTCTGGATTGAAAGGTGTCATCGCATCCACTTGCGCTTGGGTGCGGATCGGATCTGTAATTTGCGGGCCTTTACTCTCGACAATGTCAAAATCGATGCCCATGCCGGGAAGGGGAGTCAAAATGTCTGAAAACATAATGACGCCGTCAGGTTGGAAAGCATTCCATGGTTGAAGGGAGATTTCGATGGCCAGATCAGGATTTTCAGAGCGATCGCGGAAGCTGGGATACTTCTCTCGTAGGTCACGATAGATCTTCATGTAACGCCCTGCTTGGCGCATCATCCAAACTGGTGTTCGTTCGACCTTCTCCCCCCGTGCAGCCCTCAATAAAAGAGGTGTATTGTTGCTTTCCGACATGGTTTATTAAAATAATTTTTGTGCATTTGTAAGCTTATCATCTCGGTTTGTGAAATAAACTTGAGTCACTACAGCCAGCGGTTAACAATTATTAAGAAGTATTGTGAAGGATTCTTTTTCTCGTAATATTCAGTTCAATTCTTCGGGTTTAGGTTGTTTTTTAACCTTTCTCCTGATAGCAGGCTTATTGACTTCGGTCGGTCTCGGTTGGCTCGTCAATGGGTTTATCATCTTCATCTTCATGATCCCTGTGGCGATCGCCCTCGGTATTTTCGGGTTCCAGTGGTGGCTCAAACGCAACATTATCGAAGATGCCTGCCCAGTCTGTAGTCAGCAATTCACCGGCCTCAACAATTCCATCGCCCGCTGTCCAAGTTGTGGCGAAGTTGTGCAGATTATCGACAAATCATTCCAGCGGCAAACGCCGGCAGGAACTGTTGATGTGGCTGTTGTTGACGCGGTAGATGTCAGCGCGGAATCAGCTGAGGCGAAAGTTGTCGAAGTGCAAGTGCTAGAACCCGGCGAAGACTGAATTTTTCGTCCTTAATCTTGCCATCAGTTCCACATTCAGCTTTTGAAGTGCTGCGATTTGAGTTTTTTCAAACAGGGTCGCAGCATTTTTATGACGACTTTCTATCTGGTCAAAATCAAGCGCTAATGACTTAGAGGCGATCGCCCGCAAATCCATTGCAAATAATCGAGATAGAACCAGAACTGTAAGGTAAAATAGACGTACTACTAATGCAGTATTGTGATCCTGTGCGCCTAAGTCAGCCAGATTCGACAACTGCATCCCACCTCAAATATTCCAGTAGAACCCTCAGCCAGTCTCCACAGCCCATTCGTGCTATAATTTTTGACTGATTTGACAAAAAGCAGCACAGACAAGTTTTCTAGCCTCAATCTCGGAGTTTGTCCATGACAAGTAATTATGAAGCCCAACAGATCCAGGTTCTAGAGGGATTAGATCCCGTTCGCAAAAGACCGGGAATGTACATCGGAACGACTGGGCCTCGTGGTTTACATCACCTCGTCTATGAAGTCGTAGACAACTCCATTGACGAAGCATTAGCCGGCTACTGTGACAAAATTAGCGTCGAGATTAATGCCGACGGTTCCGTACGAGTCACCGACAATGGACGCGGTATCCCTACTGGCATCCACCCCACCACAGGTAAATCGGCACTCGAAACCGTAATGACCGTGCTCCACGCCGGCGGTAAATTTGGCGATGGCGGTTATAAAGTATCCGGTGGTCTTCACGGTGTTGGTGTTTCAGTTGTGAATGCCCTTTCCGAATGGGTCGAAGTCACCGTTTGGCGTGAAGAAAAAATTCATAAGCAGCGTTACGAAAGAGGTGTACCGAAGGGAGAACTTTCAGAAGATCCCGATCCGGGTCATGAATCTGGTACAGCAGTACATTTCCGGCCCGACGGTGAGGAAATTTTTACCGAAACAACCGTTTTTGATTACAACACCTTGGCGGGTCGTTTGCGAGAGCTAGCCTATTTAAATGCTGGTGTGACGATCATTTTCACGGATTACCGTAGCGAAAAGCCCCAGAGCAATACTTACCTTTATGAAGGTGGTATCAAAGAATATGTCGCTTACATGAACCGCGAGAAAACCGCGCTCCACGAAGAGATTATTTATGTTTCTGGTGAGAAAAATGGCGTCCAACTAGAAGTCGCTTTGCAATGGTGTATTGATGCTTATAGCGATAACTTGCTCGGCTTCGCCAATAATATCCGGACTATTGACGGCGGTACTCACCTTGAAGGTCTGAAAAGCGTCCTTACTCGTACGATGAATACTGTTGCTCGCAAACGCAACAAGATTAAGGATAATGAGTCGAACTTAGCGGGTGAAAACATCCGTGAGGGCTTAACGGCCGTCATTTCAGTAAAGGTTCCTGAGCCAGAATTTGAAGGTCAGACTAAAACGAAGCTTGGTAATTCTGAAGTTCGTGGCATCGTCGATTCCTTCGTTGGCGAGGTTTTAAACGAATATTTTGAATTTAACTTGCATGTTGTTGATAGCATTCTAGAGAAGGCTATTCAAGCATTTCGGGCAGCGGAAGCGGCGCGTCGGGCACGGGATCTGATCCGTCGTAAGTCGGTTTTGGAGTCTTCTTTATTACCCGGTAAGTTGGCCGACTGTAGTGAGAGAGATGCGGCTAAATCAGAGATTTATCTGGTAGAGGGTGATTCTGCGGGTGGTAGTGCTAAACAGGGCCGCGATCGCCAGTTCCAAGCCATCTTGCCGCTCCGTGGAAAAATTCTCAACATTGAAAAGACAGACGACTCAAAAATCTACAAAAATAACGAGATTCAATCGCTAATCACCGCCTTAGGTTTGGGGATTAAAGGCGAAGAATTTGATCCAGAAAAATTGCGTTACCACCGCGTCGTGATTATGACTGACGCAGACGTGGATGGAGCGCATATTCGGACGCTGCTTTTGACCTTCTTCTATCGTTACCAACGTGATTTGGTTGACCAAGGTTACATTTATATTGCTTGTCCACCGCTGTACAAGTTGGAGCGAGGCAAAAAGCATGCTTATTGTTACAGTGAGCGCGATTTGCAGAGAGAAATTGCTGAGTTGCCTGCCAACGCGAAATACAATATCCAACGCTTTAAGGGTCTTGGTGAAATGATGCCTCAACAGCTTTGGGATACGACAATGAATCCTGAGACTCGCACGCTCAAACGGGTAGAAATTGAAGATGCGGCTGAAGCTGATCGGATCTTTACTGTCTTGATGGGCGATCGCGTCGCACCCCGTCGTGAATTTATTGAGACCAACGCACCTAAGCTGAATATGCTCAATCTTGATATTTGAGCTTCCGGGTATTGCCTACATAATCCTGAAAAACTAAATTCAACTCTTGTTTCAGCATGGCCTTGGATATTAAATATTCAAGGCTATTTTTTTATTTTCTAAAAAGTATAAAACCGATTATCGTCGTTGAGGCTAGTAAAATTAATGCGGATTTCTTTGGTTTGATCTTATTAGCTGTAACTATGGTAATTCAGATGAAGTGTATTTTAAGTCCAGCGAATGTTTGCTAAGCGATCTAAACAAAAGAGAAATAATTTCGCATTTGGTAGCGAGCTATAGGAAAAAGAAAACTTACCTTTACCAGACCACCAACGTGAATCATTATGGGTGAATTTGAACAAGCCCTGCCCAAGAGAAATACTTTTCATATCAGCAACGGTCACTCGCTGAACAGTGTTATTTTTTAGTACAAATTCAAGAAAATCTTTGCCGACACGAACAGCTTTCGGATTGCCGATCATCGCGAATTCGACATATCCAAATTTTGCCAACTCATCATCAAGAGATAGCAATCGATAGTTACTCCATGCTCTCTCTCCTGCACTGGCGTAATGCCAAGGGTTTCGTTTGTCTGGCCAACCTTCTTTGTTGTGATATTGGCCAGACAATTGGAATTTTTTGCTTTTGTTTTTTTCCCAGCGATAAATATAGTTTGTACCCGTGTAAACGCCATTATGATATCTACGGGTTTGGCTTGTATATAGATCTGTAGCTTCGGTAAATCGTAGTCGTTTGGTTGTTATTTTATTAAGGCGATCGCCCGAAATTTTATGGTCTTCAATACCGCGATCGCCCACAAAGGAACACTGATGTTTAAAAGATGTTTTCCTATAGATGATTACGCCAACAATCAATGCAGTAACAAATGACAAAATCTGCCAAAGAACACCAACTTCTAAGCTTTCGATTGCTAATGGTATTACCTGAAAAATTGCCGCACCGATTAAGGCTCCCAACAAGATAAACATCCAGCGTTTACTGCTATCCAGTGGCTGCACTGATGTTTTGAGGGTGCTATCGGCAGAAATGACACTCCCGATTTCGAAGGAAGGCACAACAAAAAAATCCACATCCCACGATATGAAATCTCCAGCATGATGGGTAACATTTTCCGGTGGCAACCACTTTGATTCGGTCATGCTCAATTTCAAAAGTCAGGTACAAAAAAGTAATACGATAGATTTCTCTCTGAGTTACCGTATCGCATCGCTTTTTCATTTCACACTAAATCCTTGAAAATCTTCACATCACAGGCCAAGCACAAAATCAGGCATTAAAATACCATCAAAATTGCTTTTTTCGACGTAATAAATTTGCGCTAATGCCGAGTAGAGTTGGCAAGATTGCAGCAGGAGTTGGCACATCCTCTACTAAGCCATAGCGAATATTATCAATACCGCCATGCTGAAGATAACCACCCGTTGCGGCATCTGAAAAACTTACTTCTGAAAATAAATTATCAGCAATAATCCCAAAAAACCCGCTCTGTTGTGGTGCGCCAAAACTATAGCTGCGATCATTGATGATCAGCTCTAAAGTATTTGCTGAGTTATCTGTATTGACCCAATCAAAACCAAATGCATTAATTTGATTGTCAAAAGTCAGTGTTGCTTCTGTCGTATGGTTACGTGATTGTAATTGTAAAAAGGTAGAACCATCAACATTCGCTTCAATATCGTCGCTAATTTTTGTCCATGTCATATTAGAACGGATAGCAAAATCGCTTAAGTCATGATTTTTTGCTGTGCTTGTTGCTGTTTGGTTGAATGTTTCAAGGCTTAATCCAGATGCTGCTTCTTGGAAAGTATCTTTATCTGTAAAAGTTTTGAAAGTGAGAGCGTTAGCGGGAGAAGTAAGTCCGATAGAAAGGAAAGCTGTGGTGACAATTGCAAGCTGATGTTTGTTGATCTTAGAGGGCATTTGAGATTAATGTTTTTTAACTTTACTGCCTTAGTTTACTGGGAATTTTTTCGCAAAAAGTGTCTTAAACTCAATCTTCATTGAGACTTTATATGGCCTGACTTTTTTAGCTGAATTATGAAGTTTCTTCTATTAAAAGGGCGATCGCCTGACAAATAAAATATTGACTTGAGTTGAGACTCAGAAATGGGCGTAATGACTGAAATCTGTCAGAATTGAAGAGGTATTTTGATGGCAGAGTTATGGCTATTCCAGAAAACGAAATCGATCTCTCTCGCTACATCGAACATTCGCTATTACATCCAGCGGCGACAGCAGAACAAGTAAAGCACTATTGCCAGCAAGCGGATCAGTGGAAATTCCCGACCGTTTGCGTTTATCCGACGGCGGTGCGTTTGGCAGAGGAATTGTTACACAATCGACCCACTCGCGTTTGTACTGTAATCGGCTTTCCTTCTGGGGCGCACATGGCCGCAATGAAGTTGTACGAGGCTCAGGAAGCAGCAGATAACGGTGCAGCAGAGCTGGATGTGGTGCTGAATTTAGCCAATGTCAAGTCGGGCGATTCTGATGCAATTTACCAAGAGATTGCCCAGATTTGCGATGCGACAGGGGTTGTTGTCAAAGCGGTTTTGGAAACAAGTTTGTTAACAGACGACGAAAAATGCTTGGCGGCGGAAGTCTGTATGGATGCGGGTGTTCGATACATCAAGACTTCGACGGGCTGGTTTGGGGGCGCAACGGTGGCTGATGTGGAGTTGTTGCAACAGGTGACGAAAGGACGGGTCGGCATTAAAGCGGCTGGTGGGATCAAAACGGCAGCTCAGGCGATCGCCCTCGTGCAGGCTGGTGCAACCCGATTGGGCACATCACGCGGCGTCCAGATTATGCAAGAACGAGAATCGACTGGCGGATAGACAAGCATGGCAGCTCTTTTCAAAGTTACAGGTATTGTCATCAAGGGTCACGAATTTGGTGAAGCGGATCGGTTAGTCACGATTTTATCGCCGGAGCAAGGCTTATTGAAAGTGGTTGTGCCGGGGGCGCGCAAGCATCGTTCGCAATTGCGGGGGCGAACGGAATTATTAGTAGTTAATGATTTTTTGATTGTTAAAGGGCGATCGCTAGACCGAGTGAGTCAGGCCGATACGATTACTTCCCATGCTGGCTTGAGCCGCGATTTTGCCAAACTGACAGCCGGTCAATATTTAGCCGAACTAGTGGGTTATCTCAGCGTGAGCGATGCCTACCAAGCCGAACTTTACAACTTGTTTTTAGAGCATTTGCAACGGCTCGAAAATATTGAAGTAACTGCTGAGACGCGCGTGACGGAAATTGTGGCCCATCTCACCCAAGCGATTTTCCACTTACTGGCGATCGCCGGGCTCGCCCCCCAAGCCCAGCAATGTTGTCTGACCCAAATCGCAATTACGCCAAACTACACCGACCCCCGCTGGCGTATTGGTTTTAGCCATAATTTGGGTGGCATTATGCAGCTCAATCAAAGCCAACTCACTAAACCAAATCAACGTTTGACTGCTCTCGAATTAGACTGTCTACAGCAGCTCGCCAGCCCAGTCCTGCCTGATTTCATTAATGCCGATTGGTCAGACAAGCAAACGATTTTTTTATTAGAAACCGTCTGGCTACGACTCGAAAGGCTGATGCGCGATTATACAGAGCACCACATCGAGAAACCGATTAAAACAGCGACTTTGATTGACACTCTCGCGCCTCTTGCTTTTTGACAGGCGATCGCCACACCTACCGCTCACCAAGATTTAGCAAAATTTAAAAAGAGGACGCGGAGAAGGGGAGAGCTAGTGACGCGGAGATTTTATTTCAAACAGAAATTTTGATTGAGAAAATATCAGTTTCACCCGATTCTTTTGATCTTCATTTCTCTTTATCTCCATTCTCCGTGTCCCCGTGTCCCCCTTTCTCCGCGTCTCCTTATTTCCGAGTCTCCCTTTCTCTACATTCTCGGCTCAAATTACCTTTACTCAACCCACTAAGGCTTATAGTCCACAAGCAAAACCCCGTTGACATCATAGACTTGCACAGGCACATTCGCATTACGGCCAATCACTTCTAGAGCCTGTTCCAGCGTAGCGATATGATCCAAAATACGAATCTTGGCATCACTATTATTGGTTGCACTTGCTTGTACCGCCGTCTGCTGCACTTTGTTGACGTAGGCTGCCGTCAACCGCACATTAATACTGCGCGTATCGAGGGTATAGGTGCAAATATTCGGGTCGCCAGCGCAGGTACGTTGCAAATCATTTTCCGCTTGCTTGAGGCGTGTATATAGCTGAAGCTGCACTTGAGAACTGTCAACGGACTGACGATAACGATTGATCGCCGGCTGAGCGAGCGCGCTTTGGTAGCTATCTGCGGGCACTTGCTCCATATAGCGGAGTGCATTTTTCCAGTGGAAGACTGCTTGCTCCCAGTTTTCTGCAATTTCAGCATCTCTGGCTAGCTGCGCGATTCTCGTGCCTTGGTTGTAAATATTTTGAGCCAAGCCTTCTTTGTCTTGATTTTCTTTACTGCTAGCGAGATTTTCTGAATAGCTGTCGATCAAAGTCTGGGCTTCGTCATAGGCAGTTGTGCCAGCGGGAACGGCTTCTAGTTTTTGGATCGCTGTTGACCAAGAAAGATAGGCTTCTTCCCAACTATCGAGGGATTGGGCGACACCCTGTTGTACTTGGGCAATTTTGGCTTCTTCTTGGGCTTGAGCGAGCGTTTCGACAGCCTGTTCTTCTTGGGCTAAGCGTTGATTAATGGCGTTGAGGTTGCGTTGATAGGTGTCAATTTTGCTCTGGGCAAAGGGGTGATAAAAATCTTGGGGGGGGATTTCGCTCAACCCGGCGATCGCCGCCTCCCATTTCGTGGCAATTTCTGTCCACTGTGCGGCAGGGAATGGCGGATTTTGACTCATCTGTGCCGCTTCGGAAGCTTGTAATAGCGACGTGATCACTTGATCCAAACTAGCGGAGAGGGCGCGATAATCTTCGAGTTTTTCTTGGGCTTCTGCGTAGCGGGGCGACCAAAAAGGAATAGATTCTAGTTTTTTGACTGCGTCAGACAGTTGACCTTGAGCCGTCAGAATTTGCTGGCCGCTAGGATTGCTCTGGAAGGTTTTGATCGATTGCTCGCTCAACTGTTCTGCTCGCACCATCGTTTCGCAACGATCAATGACGCAGGGGCGGGTCAACCCGTAGAGCGCAACGCCAAAAAATGTTACCGCTAAACTGGCCGCGAAAAGAACGGTTGCTTTACTTAACCGGCGATCGCCCACTTCATCAAATTCTTCATCCTCATCAAAAGCATCAGCCGCAGTGAAACCTTCAAAGCCTAAATCTTCTGCATCGTCGTCTTCTTCCTCATAGGCTTCGAAATCATCGTCTTCGCTGTATTCACTGAGTTCGTCGTCTGCTTCAATCTCCGCTTCAGAGTCTAAGTCAGCTTCACCCGCCACCGTAAATTCTGGTTCGTTTTCTGCGTTATTGAGATCTAATTCGGTATCAGCTTCCGTATCGATTGCCATTATGGGAGGCTCCACTGCCATTGCCGAGGCGATCGCCGCATTTTCTGTCTCTGATTCTGCTACCACAGGTTCAGAAATCGCTTCAGCCGGGGCTTTGCTCTGTTCCGTCAGCGTATGGAAAGCGTAAGGCTGATCACTGCCTTCGAGCCGCAAATACATCAAAACTTGGTGCTTTTGCAAAATGTCAGTTTCGCTGAGAAATTGACGAATGACACGAAAAATTCGGCGGGGGTAGGGCAATGCCGGCGCAGCATGTTGAACCAAAACAATCAGGATGCCTTCTTTAAAAACGCACCGTACCTGCATTGGTTGAGACTGAGACGGCTCCTCATGGAGTCGCTGTTGCAAATCCTGTTCAATGCTGTGGAGATTTGGGGAAGATACGGCGTCAGACATGAGACGAAAAGCCTATGGACTTTGAATTTCAACTAAAAATAAAGCTTTCAAAAAAGGGATTATGAAAATCACATTTCTCCGCTTCACGTCCCATCTTATCGGCTTTTCTGTCGTCGGAGTAGGCTGCTAAAACTATCGACAAAATAAGTTAATCCTAAAAAGCAAATTAACGTTGCCAAAATACCGCTGTAATCAAAGCTACTCAGCTGTTCTGTTAATATTCGCCCTAGGCCACCAGCGCCGACAAACCCGACGATCACTGTTTCGCGCAAACAGACTTCCCAGCGATAAAAAGTGTAGGAAATAAAGTTTGGTAACGTTAGCGGCACTGTGCCGTAAAGAAAAACTAAATTCGGTGGGCTGCCTAATTGTGTCAGCGCGTCTAATGGTTCTGGCTCAACGTTTTCGATTACTTCTGTCATTAAGCGTCCCAAGATGCCGAGATTATGGATGCCCAAAGCGATCGCCCCCGGTAAGATGCCGGGAAACATGCCGAATAAAATCACTAAAGCCCAAATCGGTGCAGGAATGCCGCGACAAAATAAGAGAACAACACGGCTGATCGCAGCTCGCACCTGACTCATTCCAGATTGCTGCTTGACGGCGAGAAAGGCGAGGCAAAATCCACCGACTCCCGCGATGGCGATCGCCAAAATTGACATTTCGAGCGTTTGTAAACTGAACCAAAAAAGCGTTTTAAGTTGCGCTGTATCGATAGAAAAACGCTGTAATGATTGGCTTACTTCCTGCGTAAACTGAAGTGTTCGATTTGACCATAATCTTGTCCAATCCGGTTGGATATACCAAAATCCCCAAACCACCAAAATCAAACTGCCCAAAGCTGTCACAAAGAGCCAATTACGCCGCTGAAACCCGACTTTAAATTGATGCGTATTTAAATCCAAACGACTGGTACAACCCAGCTTTTCTCTCAGAAAACCACTCCCCCAATCCACCACGCCATTGAGCAAAATCAGCGCGTAAAATAAAGTCCACAATTGCTCATAGCGTAACGATTGCAAACTTAGAAAAATCTCGTAACCCAAACCGCCTGCTCCGATTATGCCCAACACAGCCGCTGAACGGAGCGAACATTCAAAACGATAAAACCCGTAAGAAATGAGATTAAAAAGAGCTTGCGGTAATAAGCCGTATAAAAAAGCGGTAGCGGGATTAACCCCGGCTTGAATCAGTGCAGCAAAGCCGGCGCGGGGTGTGTCATCGAGAATCTCTGCAAAAATCTTGGACACAATTGCCCCAAAGGGAATGGCGATCGCCCCCAAAGCCACGAGCGGATCAAGCCCCCAAATATTAATCAGCAATAAGCCCCAGACCACCTCGTGAATCGAACGGGGCATCGCCAACACTGCCCGCATGGTTTGCCAAATCAACACATTTTTTTTAGGAAAAATAGTCTGCCACAGCACCTCAGCACAGAGCAAACCCCCGACAAACCCCAAGCTCAGACTGATAAATGTACCGCACACTGCATAGGCAAACGTCGTCAAAGTTCCCGCGAGCACCGTGCCTAGAAAAACAGGGTCGAGATCCGGATGAATCGCCGCCCGAAGAAACTTACTGATTAGCGTCAGTCCCTGTGGATTAAAAATGGCCTCTACACTACTGACTGTATGCAAAAAACTAAGGGCGATCGCCACCCCAAAAATCCCATAACCCCAAGCTCGAAAACGTTGATGCGGGGGAGTAGGAAAGGAGATTCTAAACATCAATAGCGAGATGGGGCAAAGAATATGGCAAAATTATCAACAAGAATTATTTAAATACCTTAAGGAAAAGCAATTATGACACCCTCTTTAGCAAACTTTCTCTACAGTCTGCTCGCTGGTACACTCATCGTCGTAATCCCTGCGACAGCATTTCTCGTGTTTATCAGTCAGCAAGACAAGCTTGAGCGCTAAACCCAAGTGTTTTTAATAAATCTGGGTTTGAGGTGGACATCATTTTTCGCTGTCCACCTTTTTTATTATTTGAGATATCTTATAGTCTGGAAACCGGACTCGTTAGTATAGAAGGAAGAGATAAGGGAGATCAAACATGGTTAATTTCGGGCTAAATTCCGCCAGCATTCTTGGGATAGCTTTAGCAGCAGCGGGGGCATCCCTATATTTTCTGCGTTCGGTTCGCCCAGAACTCTCCCGTGATCACGACATTTTCTTCGCAGCGATCGGTCTACTCTGCGGGTTTATTTTGCTATTCCAAGGATGGCGACTCGACCCAATTTTACAGTTTGGGCAATTTTTGTTGTCCGGTTCAGCCGTCTTTTTTGCAATCGAATCCATTCGCCTTCGTGGCCTCGCGACTGACCAAGCTCGCCGCAACACGCCAATCGTAGATGACGATCGCCCGGTGGGTCGTGTGTACCGTGCCGAGCTAGACCAAATTGAACC